>NZ_CFHWAF010000063.1:0-25630 GCF_984452065.1 Hoeflea sp.
ATCTTTGCGGCAATTCTCGGATTGCTCGCTCAACTGCAAAGCGTACTTCTGCCGTTGATGGCTCTTGCCGCACTGAATGCGTTTGCGGCCTACCCGGCGGTAAGCATGCAGGAAGCATTGGAGCCGAAACCGGGCTGATCGACAGGCGAACCATGTTGCACCGGGCAACAGGGAAAACCGCATCCTCCCCGGCCGGCCGCATAGTCACACCGTGAAATCCTGCTGGAAGGGCGTTACTATTTCAGCTTCAGTCGTCTCTTTGCCTGGTCGGGTGCCAGCGACATCAAGAAGACGGCAATCGCGTCCGCTTCACCGGCCTCAAGCTCGATTTCCGGCATGCTTTCGATGCCTTGTGCAGCCACCACGACATCGGACAATAAAATGCCTTGTACATCCGGCCCGGAGGCGCCGGTGGCATCCTTGCCATGGCAATCGGCACATTTTTCCAGATAGACGGTCTCGCCGGATCGGATCTTGTCCGAAGGCAGGTCCAGTTCGGTGGCCAGGCTGCGGCCGGCCGCAAACGTGATGAGGAAAAAGAGGCAGAGGCGCATGAAGGCCTGTGTAACCTGTCCCCGTCTCGCAATTGTGACAGGGCGGCAAGATCGCTCCTATAATGTCGGCAGGCCGCGGCCGGCCCATGCGGACCGCGGAATGGCTGCTCCGACTTCAAAGTCAAAGGAAACGACTTTTGTTGCGTCCTCGTCGATTTCGCACCGGAATTTCAGGTCGTACCACTGGGCACCGGACCGAAACGCTCCTTTCTGCACCTGTATCAACGTTCCCTCGTCCAATCGGTAGCTGGGCAGAAGGTTGGGCCGGTAAGGCGGGAAGGAGGCAAGGAGCTGGCGACGCAGCTCCGTCGCGCACAGGTCTCCGGCACGCACACCGCGCGGGATGTCGTTCTTCGCGGTCGTCGCGACCGTACTCCCACTGTCGAGCACCGAACGCACTGTTTCGCTCGTTTCCACGGGTGTAGGCGGCTCGGCCGCTGCATCGCCATCTTCAGATTCGTCCGGGCCCGCGTCCTCCTCTCCGAACTGATAGACGGGAAGAAGTGTCCGGATGGATTGCGTATCCGTTTGGTCAACGGGGGCGGTTTCTTCCGGGTCCGGTGGTGGCGGGGTCGCTTGCGCCGACATCTGTTGTAGCGCCTCCAACAGCTCTTCCTCCGGGATAACCAGTTGAACCTGTACGATTTCCGGCTCTTCTGGATTCACCGGCAATTCTGGCAGGCCAAAAATCAGCACAGCCACAAGGGCAGCGTGCGCGAGGGCCGAAGCCGCCGCGCCCGGACTGATTTTCTGCCTGAATGTCCTGAGCTTCTGCAGCATGGCAACGGTAATATAGTGCGATGAAGGCAGAAAAAACGGCGCCGGCCGCTACGGCGTCTTTTCGGCCTTCATCGCGGCGACGTCCGCGCGCAGGGCGCGGATTTCGTTGAGGATCATTTCCTGTTCGTTCTGCAGCAATTCGCGGTCGGCCGACGCCTCCGCCTCGTGTTCGGCCTGCATGGCCGAGACGATGATGCCGATGAAGAGGTTCAGCACGGTGAAGGATGTTGTCACGATGAACGGGACGAAGAATGCCCAGGCCATCGGATAGACGTCCATGACCGGCCGGACGATGCCCATGGACCAGCTTTCCAGCGTCATGATCTGGAACAGCGAATAGGCCGAGGCCGGGATCGAGCCGAACCATTCCGGGAAGCTGGCGCCGTAAAGCTTGGTCGCCATGACCGAGAAGACATAGAAAACCAGCCCGAGCAGGAGCACGATCGAGCCCATGCCGGGCAGGGCCGCGATCAGCCCGCCGACGACGCGCCGCAGCGACGGCACCATCGAGACAAGGCGCAGGACCCTGAGGATACGCAGCGCGCGCAGGACCGAAAGACTGCCGGTCGTCGGCAGCAGGGCGATGCCGACGATGATGAAGTCGAAGATGCGCCAGGGGTCCTTGAAGAACGACAGGCGGTAGACCGCCATCTTGGCGGCGAGTTCAATCACGAAGATCCCGAGGATCGCGCGGTCCATCGTGTAAAGCAGCGTGCCGAAATGCTCCATCGCGAACGGGACCGTCTCAAGGCCAAGCGTGATGGCGTTGATGATGATAATGGCCGTGATGAACCATTCGAACGTGCGGTTTTCGATGAGGCTTTTCAGTCGCAGCATGGGGTCGGGACCGGTGATCACAATCCACCTGCACATGGCAATCGGCCAGCGCCGAGTCAAGCAGCGCTTGACAGAAAAGACGGTTGCTCCGATCTTGGGGACGAGTGCGATGCAAACGGTGCGGCGGGTATGATGTAATGGTAGCCTGCAAGCTTCCCAAGCTTGACGCGCGGGTTCGATTCCCGCTACCCGCTCCAACAAATTAAGCCTCGCGCAACGAAGAAGTTGTATTGTCAGGTTCATCAAGTCCAACTAGGCACTGTGAGATTACCTATAATTGCGATGGAGTGCAGTATGAGCGAGCTTTTGACAATAGGCTACGAAGGTTCAAACATTGCGGATTTTGTCGCCACACTAAAGAAAGCAGAAGTAAGAACGCTTATCGACGTTAGGGAGTTACCACTCTCGCGAAAAAAGGGGTTCTCGAAAAACAAACTGAAGGCTGAACTTGAAAGCGCTGGTATTTCTTATGTGCATTTCAAATATTTAGGTGATCCAAAGCCGGGTCGAGATGCGGCAAAAGCCGGTGATATAGATACATTTAGAAAGATCTTCCACCGTCATCTGAAGTCGCCCGCTGCTCAGGCTGCGATACAAGAAGCGATACCGTTTGTTATAAATGGCGGTGCATGTCTTCTTTGTTTTGAGCGTTGCCATACCAATTGTCATCGCTCTATAGTTGCAAATGAGATATTGGAGAAAACTAATTTATTGATCCGCCATATAGGGGTTCAGCCTGGACTTGCAGGAGCATTTGCAAACTAAATCAAATCAGACCGAGGCCATTATACTCATTAAGGCTGCTCCGGTGATTGGGCAGCGACATGGTGAGACGGTTTGTTGTGCAGGCATCGATTTATACGGAAACTGGCTGCGGCTATATCCGGTGTCATTTAGGGTTCTGGATGATGGCAAGAAATTCAGGAGATGGGATAGAATAAGGTTTGTATGGCGCAAACCTGATGATGATGACAGGATTGAGAGCCGGCGTGTCGACAGCCAAACTCTAGAGATTATTGGTCGGCTGCCAGACACAGAGAAGCAAGACTTCCTAGCGAGGAAAATCGTATCAAGCCTCGACAGGGAGAGGCAAGAGGGCAGAAGTCTGGCTCTGCTCAAGCCAGACATCAGAGATTTCCTTATTAAGAAAAAATCCGCAAAAAAGCTCGCTGAGCAACAAAAGAGAATTGACGCATACCACGCTCAGCGAGACTTCTTTGTCCCCAAGCCTGCTATTCCTACGCAGGCTTGTCCTTTTGAGTTTGTTTATCGATATTTTACGGATGATGGGGAAAGGGAAGGAACCTGTCAGGATTGGGAAACCGAGGCAACGTTCTTCAATTGGACAAGACGATATGGTGAACCTGAAGCTTTAAGAAAAATGGAGCAACAATTTGGCGAACTGTTGCCTCGGAGAGGATTGATGTTTGCCATGGGAACTCATTCGCGTTGGCCGGACACGTGGCTAATCAATGGACTGATTCAACTTTCAACACCAGACCAGGGATCAATGTTCTAAGTTTCGGCTCTGGAACCAAGCTGCATTGAATTTTCGCCCTTAAGCAGCCATAGACACCAGAGATCACATTGTGATTTGGCATGTCCAACGTGTGAAGGCTTGGGTAATGATCTTCGATGTCGCTAGAATTATTTTGGCGCTGGCCATAACCATCCTTGCGACAAGCTCTTGGTCACAAATCAGTGCGACCGCCTCGCCGAACTACTGGGACCCGCGCGAGCGGGTCGAGGTGCCGGACCTGTCGGCCCGCAACCGGATCCGTTTTCTGACGACGCACGATTTCCCGCCCTTCAATTTCATCGACCAGCAGGACCGGGTCTCCGGCTTCCACGTCGATCTGGCGCGCGAGATCTGCGACGAACTGGATATCGCCCAGAAGTGCCAGATCCAGGTGTTGCCGTGGAGCGAATTGTCGACCGCGATCGCCAGCGGGCAGGGCGATGCGATCATCGCCGGCGTCGGGATCAATTCGGTCAGCCGTGACGATTATCTCTTCACCCGGCCCTTCCTGAAGTTTCCGGCGCGTTTTGTCCGCTCGGACCGGGTTGAAATTGACGGCGAGGACGCTTCGGCACTCAACGGCCGCCGCGTCGGGGTGATGGCCGGGTCGGCCCATGACGCCATGCTCAGGGCCTATTTCCCGCAAATCCGCCCGGTGACCTATGAGCGCGACGAATGGATGTTCGACGGTCTGAAGACCGGAGAGATCGATGCCGTGTTCGGCGACGGCGTTCAGCTTTCCTTCTGGCTGATCAGCAATTCGGCCAATGCGTGCTGTTCCTATTTCGACGGACCGTATTTCGCGCCCACCTTCCTGGGCGAAGGCCTGTCAATCGCCGTCGGCCGCAACAGCGCCGACCTTGCCGATGCTTTCGACCATGCGCTGCTGGCGATCAGCAAGGACGGCCGCATGCGCGAGATCTATCTGCGCTATTTCCCCAACGGACTTTATTGACCGCTCTATTTGCGGAACGGCAGGATCAGCGACCAGCCGAGCCGGGTCGGCGCGTCGCCGCGATAGTCCCTCAGCCCGATATCCATGTCCTTATGGCCGAGGCGCGGCTGGGCGAAATAGGTCCTGAAGATGCGGTCCCAGAAGGGGAAATTGAAGCCGTAATTGGTGTCGGTCTCGCGCGGATCGCTGGAATGATGCACCCGGTGCATATCCGGCGTGACGAGGACCAGCCGCAGATAACGGTCGACGGTCTTCGGCAGTTTGATGTTCGAATGGTTGAACATCGCGGTGCCGTTCAAGACGATTTCGAACAGCAGCACGGCGATGGCGGGCGGACCGAGGGCGAGGATGATCAGCGCCTTCCACAGCATGGAAAGCACGATCTCCAGCGGATGAAACCGCAGCGCCGTCGTCACGTCGAAACCGGGGTCGGAATGGTGCATGCGGTGGATGCGCCACAGGATATGCCATTTGTGACTGACCACATGTTCGAGCCAGACGGCAAAATCGAGCAGCACGAAGGCGATGATGCCGGCGATGATTGGCGGTGTGCCGAGGAGGTTGAAGAGGCCGTAACCCTGTTCGTTGACCCACAGCGCCGTGCCGACGGCGGCGAGCGGAAAGATCACCCGCAGCGCCAGCGACGAGAGGATGAGGATTGAAAGGTTCGTGAACCAGCGCCGTGCCTTGACCGCGCCCATGAACTCGTCCCGCTCGAGCCGGGGGCTGGCGAGTTCGAAGACGGCCATCGACAGGAAGATGGCGCCAAAGGCGATGAGGCGCACCGTGGGTTCCGAAAGCCCGAACAGTTCCATGAGCAAACTCCCGCAATCCGCATCTCATATAGCGCGATTGGCCGCCAAGACACGGCCACCGGCTACGGGCAGCCGCTAGTGCGTGCGGTAGCGCGCCATCGCGCCGCGCTCGATGGCCGCGCAGGTCAATTTGTCGAGCGCCAGCCGGTCGCGCAGGATCTGCAGGAGCCGCAGTTCCTCCTGTTCGACGTGAAGATCGGCGGCCGCGACCTCGACGGCCAGCGAATAGGCCGTATCGTAGAGGTTGGCGGGCAGGGCGTCGTGGATGATCAGAAGCACCGTGTCGAGGCCGTCCGGCTCGCTCAGGATCGCGCCGCAATCCTTCGATACCCGGACCAGACGTTCCTCGTTGAAGTCCTGGAAGATCGGCAGCGTGCGCGTGATATTGCCGATCTGTGCGAGCTCGGCGTCGGTCATCATGCGGTCGACGGCAGACATGGTCATCATGACATAGATGAGTGCGTCCTGGATGGTAATCGGGGATGACATGCAAGGTCCTTCTTGGTCCGCGTGCAACTGATTTGCCCGCGCCTAAATTATGAAGCGGCGCGGCATTGCGCAAGTCGCTGTATAGAGGGCGGGCCGTCTGTTTTGAAGTAAAAACCGCTTGTCGCGTCCGTGAACGCGGGGCAGGTCGGGCAAACGCCTCATTGACGTTCACACGCTGTCGGCATAGGTTCCGCTGCGCTGCAGCAAACCGAGCCCGCTGCGCAGGAGACTCCGGCTATCCCTGGCAATCGAAAACAGCGCTCGCGCGGGACAGCCATCCCTTTTGACAAGCCGGTCCAAGGACCCTGAAAGTGAGACGATGAACACCACGGCCCCAACCCAGATCGATCTTGACGAAGATATGATTGCGGCGGCGGCGGAGGCAAAAGCCTGGCCGTTCGAGGAGGCGCGCAAGATCGTCAAACGCTACGAGCGGTCGGGCTATCCGGACACGGTCCTGTTCGAGACCGGATACGGGCCGTCCGGCCTGCCGCATATCGGCACGTTCGGAGAGGTCGCCCGCACCTCGATGGTCCGCCACGCCTTCCGCGTCCTGACCCGCGATATGGTCAAAACCAAGATTTTATGTTTTTCCGACGACATGGACGGTTTCCGCAAGGTGCCGACCAACCTGCCCAATCAGGAGATGCTTCAGAAATATCTCGGCATGCCGCTGACCAAGGTGCCTGATCCGTTTTCCAACGAATATCCCTCCTTCGGCGCGGCCAACAATGCCCGCCTGCGCGCCTTCCTGGACCGGTTTGGCTTCGACTACGAGTTCGTCTCTTCGACGGACTATTACACCGGCGGCCGTTTCGACGCGGCGCTGCTGCGCATGCTGGAGGTCTATGACGAGGTGATGAGGATCATCCTGCCGACATTGGGCGAGGAGCGGCGCGGAACCTATGCCCCCTTCCTGCCCGTGTGCCAGCGCACCGGCAAGGTCCTGCAGGTCCCCATGGTCTCGCGCAATGTCGACGCCGGAACAGTGACCTATGCCGATCCCGAGACCGGAGAACATGTGGAGACGCCGGTCACCGGCGGGCGCGTCAAGTGCCAGTGGAAGGCCGACTGGGCGCTGCGCTGGTTCGCGCTCGGCGTCGATTACGAGATGGCCGGCAAGGACCTTATCGACAGCGTCAACCTGTCCTCGAAAATCTGCCGGGCGCTCGGCAAGCCGGCTCCGGAGGGCTTCAACTACGAGCTCTTCCTCGACGAGAACGGCCAGAAGATCTCGAAGTCGAAGGGCAACGGCCTGACCATCGACGAATGGCTGACCTATGCGTCCGAGGAAAGTCTCGGCCTGTACATGTACCAGAAACCGAAAACGGCCAAGAAGCTCTATTTCGACGTCATCCCGAAGGCCGTGGACGAGTATTTCACATTCCTTGCGGCCTATACGAAGCAGGACTGGAAAAACCGGCTGGGCAACCCGGTGTGGCACATGCATGACGGCAATCCGCCGCGGATCGACAATCCGGTGCCGTTTGCCATGCTGCTCAATCTGGTGAGCGCGTCGAACGCGGAAAACAGCGATGTGCTGTGGGGTTTCATCTCGCGCTATGCGCCGGGCGTGACGGCGCGCTCGCACCCCAAGCTCGACGAGCTTGTCGGCTACGCGATCCGTTATTTCAACGATTTCGTCAAGCCGGCGAAGGTGTTCAGGGCGCCCGACGAGGTCGAGCGTGAGGCGCTTGCCGGGATAGATGCGAAGCTGGCCGGCCTTCCACAAGATGCCGATGGCGGCGCGATCCAGGACGCGATCCTCGATGTCGCGCGTGCCATCGAGCGCTACCAGGACCCGAAGCGCAAGGGCCCCGATGGTGGGCCGGGCGTGTCGGTCGTCTTCTTCCAGATGATCTATCAGGTGCTGCTGGGTCAGGAGCGGGGGCCGCGTTTCGGCTCCTTCGTCGCGCTTTACGGGTTGAGTGAAACCCGCGCGCTCATCGCAAAGGCACTGGCAGGGGATCTGTCGGCGGGCTGACAACGTCCGTCGACACCTCGACATTGCTGTCCGGCACGGATGACGGGCCGCGCGGGTCGTATCCGAAGATGCCCACGCCGTCCCTTTGAGCGGCCTGTTCCATCTCGGCATATTTGCTGCCCACGAATGTGCGCACCCAGCCACGGCTCGCGAGCCAGGCCGCGGGGTCCTGTTTGTCGACAAGACAGGAAACGACGATGATCTCCTTCCATCGCTCTTCCGTCAGGTTGCACGACAGAGAACGCCCGCTGATGAAGTTGCGGAACGCCGTGCGGGCGATGATCCCGCAGGGCCACAGCGCGCCGCCGGGGCTTGTGCAGGTTTCGTCCGGATCGGTGACGATAATACCCTTGAGGCGCAGGCCGCCCTCCGGAAACACAATCTCGCCGGCGGCGATCACCAGGGGCTTGTGCAACAGGGTCGGGCGCGGTCCGGTGTCCCTTTCGATCGCGAGGGTGAGCGGCTCGCGTGGCGCGATACGCTCCAGTTCCGTGGCGTTTTGTGCAAACGGCGTCGCGAACCGTTCGGGCGCGATGGAGCGCGGTGCCGCGGTTTGCGACGTTGACGCCGTCCCGCGCGGAGCATCGTCGAACCACAGCGGGCCCGACGCGTTGCGTTCCTTGCGCGCCGATGGATCGGGTGCGAAGTGATAGAGAGCCAGGGTGGCCAGGAGCACGGTCACCAGCATAACAAGCGGGCTGATGAGGCTGTTGAAGCGGGACCGCAGCATTACTGGCTGGCCCACAGGATGCGCGCGATCCAGTCGATCTCGCTGACGGCGAACTGCCGGTCGGCGTGCTCCGGATTGAGCGAGGCAAGCTCCACCGTCTCCGGCCCGTTGCGGCGCAGGATCTTGGCCATGATCTCCCCGCCGCGCGTGCGGGCCACCACCCGGTCGCCCTGGCGCACCCGCGCCTCCGGGTCGACGATCAGCGTATCGCTGTCGCGGTAGAGCGGCAGCATCGACTCGCCCTGGACCTGCAGCGCATAGGCCTGATGCGAGGCGGTTGCCGGCATGTCGACCACGTCCCAGCCATGGCCGGTCGGGAAGCCGCCATCGTCGAAATAGCCGCCGACTCCCGCTTGGGCGAAGCCGATGAGCGGGACAGTCCGTCTTTCAGGGGATGGGCTGTTGCTTTCCGCCAGGCCGGCAAAGGCGTTCAGCGTGCAGCCGGTCACGTCCAGAATACGCGATACGGATTCGGTTGATGGCCAGCGTTGCCGCCCGTCCGGGCTTAGCCGTTTTGAGCGGTTGAACGCCGTTGGGTCGAGCCCCGCGCGCCGCGCCAGCGCAGAGACGGACATGCCGTTCTGTTCGGCAAGCGTGTCGATGGCAGACCAAATCTGCGTGTGCGAGAGCATCGTCCGGCCCCAATCCGGAAGTTCCTGCCGGACTTTTTAAACCAGCCGTGACGGAAATTGAAGCGCGCTATGGCCTGTAGGGCCCGCGGCCGGTCTTGAGCGCGTGTTCGAGGAGGTCGATGCGGTCCTGACCCCAGAACACTTCTCCATTCAGAACATAGGCGGGCACGCCGATGGCGTCGGCCTTGACGGCATCTTCAGAGTTGCGGTCACGGATCGCGGCAATATCGTCGGATGCGGCACGCGTGAGGACGGCCTCGGCATCAAAACCGCAATCTGTCAGCATGCTCGCAACGGTGGCGCGGTCGGAAAGGTCGCGCTCATCGGCCCAGACGCCGGAAAAGACATTCTGCATATAGTCGGAGGG
Source organism: Hoeflea sp. (assembly GCF_984452065.1). Lineage (NCBI taxonomy): Bacteria > Pseudomonadati > Pseudomonadota > Alphaproteobacteria > Hyphomicrobiales > Rhizobiaceae > Hoeflea > Hoeflea sp. The sequence continues at coordinate 9,663 of NZ_CFHWAF010000063.1, forward strand.
GTTCTCTCCTGCCTCGACGAGGGCGATCACCACCTGGTCGGCGAGGGAGGTATCCGTCGGCCAGAATTTCGGCTTGAGGTTGATCGGCAGGCCCCTGAATTCGGCAATGCGCTGCAATTCGATCAGCCGGTAGCGCTGGCGCACCGGCGGCCTTTGCGCCGGCGGAACCGCGCCCGAGACGGCCCATATGGTCATCAGGTTGACCGGTTTGAACGCGATCTCGGCGCCCTGGCGTGAGGCGGCATCCATCAATGCGTTGTGCCCCAGATAGGTGAACGGCGACGCACCGTAGAAATAATAGTCGACCACTGCCATATGATTTACTCCCGCTTGTCCCTTTGCCGGTCATTGTGACCGGAGCCATAGCAACTAGCACCCCGCCAGTCGCGGGAAAGAGGCAGGACAGAAAAAAGCGGGCCTCGATGGCCCGCTTTCAAACTCTGTTTCAACTCGGTCAGGCGGCTTTTCCGATACCCGCGCCGTGGCCGAACCGGCTGTAGAAACTGTCGCCCTTGGTGGCGATGTCCTTCAGCAACGGTGTCGGCTTGAAATGGTCGCCGTGGCGCGAGGCAAGATCGTCGCACATGGCCACGAAAGCCTTGGCGCCGATCCCGTCAATGTAGGAAAGGGCGCCGCCGGTATAAGGCGCGAAGCCGAAGCCGAGAATGGATCCGATATCCGCTTCGCGCGGATCGGTCACGATACCCTCTTCCACGGTCCGTGCCGCCTCAAGCGCCACGGTCACGAGGAAGCGGTTCTTCACCTCGTCCACACTGACATCGTCGGGGTCCTGCTGCGGATAGAGATCCTTCAGGCCCGGCCACAGATGCTTCTTCGCCGGCTTGGCCGGATAGTCGTAGAAGCCCTTGCCGTTCTTGCGTCCCAGCCGTCCGTGCGTGTCGACCATCGTGTCGATGAGCTGCACATGGCGCGGGTCGACGGCGTTTTCGCCGAGATCGGCGATGGTGGCGCGGTTGACCTTCTGCGACAGATCGATGGCCACCTCGTCATTGAGCGCCAGCGGTCCGACCGGCATGCCGGCCATCTTCGCGATGTTTTCGATCATGGCCGCCGGAATGCCCTCCGCCAGCATGCTGTAGGCCTCCGTCATGTAGCGCATGACGCAGCGATTGACGTAGAAGCCGCGCGTGTCGTTGACGACGATCGGCGTCTTCTTGATCGCCTGGACGTAGTCGAGCGCGACCGCCAGCGCCTTGTCGCCGGTCTTTTCTCCAAGGATGATCTCCACGAGCATCATCTTGTCGACGGGCGAGAAGAAGTGGATGCCGACAAAATCGTCCGGCCGCTTCGAATTCTCCGCCAGGCCGGTGATCGGCAGCGTCGATGTATTCGAGGCAAAGACCGCACCCGGCGCCAGAACGGCTTCCGCCGCCTCGGTCACGGTCTTCTTGATCCCGCGATCCTCGAACACGGCCTCGATCACGAGGTCGGCGCCGTCGAGCTCGGCGTAATCCGTGCTCGGCGTGATCAGGGACAAAAGCGTGTCCGCCTCGTCCTGGCCCATGCGCTTCTTCTTGATCGCGGCGGCGACAAGCTCCTGCGAATGGGTCTTGCCCTTGTCGGCGGCTTCCTGGTCACGGTCGATCAGAACGACCGGAATGCCGGCCTTGGCGGTCACATAGGCAATGCCCGCGCCCATGAAGCCGGCGCCGATGACGCCTATTTTGGAGAAGTTGGTCTTCTCGATGCCGTTAGGCCGGCGGGCGCCCTTGTTGAGCTCCTGCAGCGAGACGAACAGCGAGCGTACCATCGCATAGGCTTCCGGTGTCTGCAGGATTTCGGTGAAATAGCGCTGCTCGATGCGCAATCCGGTGTCGAACGGCACCTGCAACCCTTCATAGACGCATTTGATGATGGCAATCGCGGCCGGATAATTGGCGTAGCTCTGTTTGCGCAGATTGGCCGAAACCGCCGGCCAGAGCTGCGCGCCCTGCGGGCTCCAGATGTTGCCGCCCGGCAGTTTGAAGCCCTTTTCGTCCCACGGCTGAACCGGCTTCAGGCCGTCGCGGATCATCTGCTTTGCCGTTTCGATAAGCTGATCCGGTTCGGCGATCTCATGGATCAGGCCAAGGGCCTTGGCCCGTTTCGGGCTGAGATTCTGGCCGGTGGTCATCATCATCAGCGCATCCTGCTGATTGGTCAGACGCGGCACACGCTGCGTGCCGCCCGCGCCGGGGAAGATGCCCACCTTGACCTCGGGCAGGGCCATCTTGACGTGTTTGGCATCGGCGGCAACGCGGCCGTGACAGGCCAGCGACATCTCGAACGCGCCGCCCATGCATACGCCGTTGATGGCCGACACCCACGGCTTGCCGCAGGTTTCCAGCTTGCGGAAGAGGCCCGTCATCAGGCCGACCTGATCGAACAGCGCCTGTGCCACGCCGTCCGGGTTCTTCTCCCGCTCCTCCTGGATACGCTCGAAGACGGCATTCATCATGGTCAGGTCCGCACCGCCGGAGAAGGTGGATTTGCCCGATGTGATGACCGCGCCCTTGATGGCTTGGTCATTGGTCACCTCGTCGACGATGGTATCGAGTTCGGCCAGGACCTCCCGGGTGAAGACGTTCATGGTCTTCCCGGTCATGTCCCAGGTGATCAGCGCAATGCCGTCGGCGTCGGTCCCGATGGTGAAATTCTGGTAGCTCATCTGGTCAGTCCCCGTCCTTAAACGCGCTCGATGATGGTGGCGGTGCCCATGCCCGCGCCGATGCACAGCGTCACGAGCGCCGTGTTGAGATCGCGGCGCTCCAGTTCGTCGAGCACCGTGCCGAGGATCATCGCTCCGGTGGCGCCGAGCGGATGGCCCATGGCGATGGCGCCGCCATTGACGTTGATCTTGTCGTGCGGGATGTCGAGGGCCTGCATGTAGCGAAGCACCACGGATGCAAACGCCTCGTTGAGCTCGAAAAGATCGATGTCGTCGCGCGTCATGCCGGCGCGGTTGAGCAGCTTGCGCGTCACATCAACCGGTCCGGTCAGCATCAGCGCCGGGTCGGAGCCGATATTGGAGAAGGCGCGGATTTTCGCGCGCGGCTTAAGACCCATCTTCTTGCCGCCCTCGGCCGAGCCCATCAGGACCGCCGCGGCGCCGTCGACGATGCCCGAGGAGTTGCCGGCGTGATGGACGTGGTTGACCATCTCGACATCGGGATGCGCCTGCACGGCCACGGCGTCGAAACCGCCCATCTCACCCATGATCTCGAAGGAGGCATTGAGCGAGGCAAGGCTCTGCATGTCCGTGCCGGGGCGCATATGTTCGTCGTGATCGAGGATGGTCAGGCCGTTCTGATCCTTCACCGGAACGATGGCGTTCTTGAAGTAGCCCTTTTCCCAGGCATGGGCGGCGCGCTTCTGGCTCTCGACCGAATAGGCGTCCACATCGTCGCGGGAAAACCCGTACTTTGTGGCGATCAGGTCGGCCGAAACGCCCTGCGGCATGAAGTAGGACGGCAGGTTGACGGACGGGTCCATGAACCATGCGCCGCCCGACATGCCGATGCCGACGCGGGACATGGATTCGACGCCGCCGGTAATGACGATATCGTCCGCGCCCTGTCCGATCTTCGCCGCGCCCATATTCACCGCATCGAGCCCGGATGCACAAAAGCGGTTGATCTGCATGCCCGGCGCTTCGGTCGCATAGCCCGCTTCGAAGATCGAGGCACGGGCGATATCGCCGCCGGCTTCCATGACGGGATCGACGCAGCCGAAGACGACGTCATCGACCGTTGAGGTGTCGAGTTCGTTGCGGTCGCGGATTGCTTCGAGAACCCTGGCGCCGAGGCGCGCGGAAGGAACCTCGTGCAGGCTGCCGTCCTTTTTTCCGCGCCCCCGCGGGGTGCGCACATGATCATAGATAAAGGCATCAGCCATGGTCGTGGTCTCCTTCAAAGGCTCCGTGCGATGAGCAGTTTCATGATTTCGTTGGTGCCGCCGTAGATCCGCTGCACGCGGGCATCGCGGAACATGCGGGCGATGGGATATTCGTTCATGTAGCCGTATCCGCCATGCAGTTGCAGGCACTCGTCCATGACCTTGCACTGCAGATCCGTCAGCAGGTATTTCGCCATCGATGCGGTGGTCGGCGTGAGCGCTCCGGCAAGGTGCTGCTCGACGCAGTGATTGACGAAGACCCGCGCCATCGTGGCTTCCGATTTCAGTTCGGCAAGCTTGAACCGCGTGTTCTGGAAATCGAGCACGGATTTGCCGAACGCCTTGCGCTCACGGACATAATCGATCGTCAGCGTCAGGGCGCGTTCGATCATGGCGATCGCCTGGTTGGCGATCAGCAGCCGCTCCTGCGGCAGTTCCTTCATGAGCTGGACGAAACCCTGGCCCTCCTCGGGGCCGATCAGGTTCGATGTCGGAATGCGCACATTGTTGAAAAAGAGCTCCGACGTATCGTTTGCCTTGAGGCCGATCTTGTCCAGGTTGCGGCCGCGCTCGAAGCCCTCCACCGCGTCGGTCTCGATCACCATCAGCGACGTGCCCTTGGCGCCGGCGGCCGGATCCGTCTTTGTCACTACAATGATCAGATTGGCATTCTGACCGTTGGTTATGAAGGTTTTGGATCCGTTGACGACGTAATGGTTGCCGTCCTTTTTTGCGGTTGTCTTGATGCCCTGAAGGTCCGAGCCGGCGCCCGGTTCCGTCATCGCGATGGCGCCGATCAGTTCGCCCGTCGCAAGGCGCGGCAGCCAGCGCCGCTTTTGCTCTTCCGAGCCGTGATGAAGAATGTAAGGGGCGACGATGGCATTGTGCAGGGCAATGCCGAAACCGTCGACACCGGCATGGCTGATCGCTTCCGCGATGACGGCCTCATGGGCATAGCTTCCGCCGGCTCCGCCAAATTCCTCCGGCATGGAGGCGCACAAGAGGCCAGCGGCCCCGGCCTTTTCCCAGGCGCCGCGCTCGACGACTTCCTCTTTTTCGTAGCGCTCGTATTGCGGCACGATCTCGCTATCCATGAACCGGTTCGCCATGTCCTGCAGCATCGACAGGTCGTCGCTCATCCAGTCCGGCGTCGGAACCTCGAGGACCTGTGAGGGCGGGGTGTTCATGAAATATCCTCCCGGAAAAGGACCGGCATGCGCCGGACCCTTTATTCTCAAAATGTGGGGCGGACTTGCGGCGTCACAAGCCCCCGGCGCTTAAAATGCCTCGGCGCTCAGTGCCATGACCGCTTCCGAGCCTGCTTCGATGCGCTGACGGCGCAGTGCGGTTTCCGGCAGCATCCGCTCAAAAAAGAAACGGGCCGTGGTCAGCTTGTCTTCCAGATATGCGGCATCGTCCCCGGCGCCGTTGGCGAGCTTTTCCTGTGCGACCTTGACCATCTGCGCCCACATATAGCCGAGCGCCACCAGACCGAAGAGATGCATGTAATCGGTGGAGCCGGCGCCTGCATTGTCCGGATTGGACATGCCGTTCTGCATGAACCACATGGTCGAGGCCTGCAGGTCGTTGAGCCCCTTCTTCAAGGCCTGCGTGACCGGGGCCATCTTCTCGTCGTTGCGGTGTTCCTCGCAGAAGTCGCCGACCTCCTTGAAATAGGCCATCACCGCGCGGCCGTTGTTGGCGCCGAGTTTGCGGCCCACCAGATCAAGCGCCTGGATGCCGTTGGCGCCCTCATAGATCATGGCGATGCGCGCATCGCGCACATACTGGCTCATGCCCCATTCCTCGATATAGCCATGGCCGCCGAACATCTGCTGGGCGGCCACGGCATTGTCGAACCCGCGGTCGGTCAGCACGCCCTTCAGGATCGGCGTCATCAGGCCGAGCACGTCGTCGGCTGCCTGCCGGTCGTCTTCAGTATCGGACCGGTGTTTGAGATCGGAACGCAGCGCCGTCCACAGCACCAGCGCCCGGCTTGCTTCGTTGAAGGCCCTGTTGGTCATCAGCGTGCGCCGCACATCCGGGTGGACGATGATCGGGTCCGCCTTCTTCTCCGGCTCCTTGGCGCCCGTCAGCGCGCGGCCCTGAACGCGTTCGCGCGCATAATCGGCGGCGTTCTGGGTGGCGATCTCGGACTGGCAGAGCCCCTGAAGGCCGACGCCGAGACGGGCTTCGTTCATCATCACGAACATCGCCGCAAGACCCTTGTGCTCCTTGCCGATGAGATAGCCGGTCGCCTCGTCGTAGTTCATCACGCAGGTGGCGTTGCCGTGAATGCCCATCTTTTCCTCGATCGATCCGCAGGACACGCCGTTCGGATCGGTGACGTTGCCGGCGTCATCGACCTTGAGTTTCGGAACGATGAAGAGCGAGATGCCCTTGACGCCCTCCGGCGCACCCTCGATGCGGGCGAGCACCAGGTGGATGATATTGTCCGACATGTCGTGTTCGCCGGCCGAGATGAAGATCTTCTGGCCGCTGATCTTGTAGCTGCCGTCGTCCTGCGGGACGGCCTTCGTGCGCAGCAGGCCGAGATCGGTTCCGCAATGCGGCTCCGTCAGGTTCATCGTGCCCGTCCACGACCCCTCGATCATCTTCGGCAGCCACTTGGCCTTCTGCTCGTCGCTGCCATGTTCGGTGATCGCGGCGATGGCGCCTTGGGTCAGTCCGGGATACATCATCAGCGCCATATTGGCCGAGGACAGATATTCGCCGATGGCCGTATGCAGCACCAGCGGCAGGCCCTGGCCGCCATAGTCCGGATCGGCCGAAAGGCCCATCCAGCCGCCTTCGCGGTACTGGTCGAATGCGTCCTTGAAACCCTTCGGTGTCGTCACCGATCCGTCGTCGTGGCGCACGCAGCCTTCCTGGTCTCCGACCTGGTTGAGCGGCAGCAGAACCTCCTGCGCAAATTTCGATCCCTCATGCAGGATCGCCTCGACCACATCCGGCGTGGCATCGGAGAAACCGGGCAGGTTGTTGTAACGCTCGTAACCGAGCACATCGTTGAGAATGAACAGCGTGTCTTTAACGGGGGCCTGGTAGCTTGGCATGGGCTCTCTCGTCTGGTCCAAGGGTTCCGGAGGGTGGTTGACGTCCTATACAATTAATTGACGTTTGCGTAAACGTCAAAATTTTATCCGATAGACCTTTTCTGGCAGATGAATCGAGCTGTGTCATGGCGCACATGATCCGCATTTCCGGTGGGCCGGGACGCCGGCGGCCGCAAAGTGCTTCGTTTGGCCGCCGCTTCACGAAGGTAAATAAACTGCAAAAATCCGACACGGGTTAACGGGTTGTTTACCACGTTTCTGGAAGGTGCGCTTAGCGGCGGTTAATCCCGATTCCCCTGTTTTTCGTTCATGACGGATTGCCATTCGCATTGGGTCTGTCGGTCCTGGTGACCATCATGACCCCGCATGCGGCCGGAGAAGGGAACAACCGTGCTTTATTCGATGCGGACAAAAAGATGAGCAGATCGAGACCTCCGAAAAACTGGCATGACGCCCGGCAAAATTCCTCCGTCGACGTATTGAACCAGTCAATCGCCGATCTTGAGGCGCGCATAGAGGCGCTGAACCACCGCAACAGGCATCACAACCGCAGGCAGGAGGCGCCCCCGCGGCCGACTGAGCGGGACGTCTGGCAGCGCCAGGCGGAACGGATGCGTCAACCGGTGCGTCAGCCCATGCCTCAGCGGGAGCAGTCCGGCTACCATGACGACGGCGGACAAAGAGCCGCGGCGAGCGCCGTGTCCCGTGAAACCGGAAACGCCATGCGGGAAATCGCCGACGCGCTGGTGACCCTGCGCAACGACATGCGCCGCGACGTCGACGAGATCAAATCCATGACCGGCTCGGCCGCAATGCCCGGCGAAGTGCGCGAAGACCTTGCGCGGCTCGCCGACCAGATCGCGGCCTTCGAGAGCGCCAGGCCCGGCCAGGACGCGCAGATCCTGCATCGCGAGCTCGACGAGCTGCGCGCCATGATCAACGAGATGGCGCGCGAAGACAGCATGCGCCGGCTTGAAAATCGCTGGGACGGGTTCGAGGAACGCATTGCCGATCTCGATACCGCGGCCGTCCGCGAGGAACTGATCACCCTGGCCTACCGTCTGGACGATATCAAATCATCAATCGGCCAGTTGCCTTCGGCCCTGCCGCTGCATGCGCTTGAAGACAAGATCAAGATGCTCGTCAACGCCATTGACGCCATGGCGCGCCAGCCGGCCGCGGCAGACCCGGAAGTGGCTCGTCAGTTTGCTTTGCTTGACGACAGGCTCGATGAGATCAGCCGCGCCATCGTCGCCACGCAGTCTGCCCAGGCCAACAGCGTCGATCAGGAGATCGTCGAACGCCTTGAAAGCCGGATGGACGCGCTTGTCGAGCGCATCGGCGAGATCGGCCAGTCCAACCAGACGCAGATCGGCAGGACAAGCCAGGCCCACAATGAGATGTCGGAGCGCATGGAAGCCCTGACACGGCGGGTCGAGGAACTGGCCCATGAAGAGGCCATCGCCGCCGTGGGCGAACGGCTGGACAATCTCACGCACACGCTGGTCCAGCAGTTTTCCAACACCGACCCGCACCTCATCGCGCAGCTTGATGAGCTGTCGCGCAAGGTCGATTCGATCGATGTCGAGGGCGTCAACGCACAGCTTGCCGCCCAGCTCAACGACCTGACGCTGCGCATCGACAACATCAATTCGGACCTGACGGCCACCAACGGCAATCAGGACATGCTCTACAGCCGTATCGAAGAGCTCGCCAACCGGGTCGAACACAACGTCAGGCGCGCGCCGGTTGTCGACTTCACGCCGATCGAGATGCGCCTGGCGGATCTGGCGGCGCGGCTTGAGGAAAGCCAGTCGCCGAACTATGTCAGCGACGATGCGATCCGAAACCTGGAAGACCAGGTCTCGGGCCTTTCGCAGATTCTGAACAATCCCGATACGGAAGGCGAGACGGCCGCCGTGCTTGAGCCGCGGCTCGCCGCCATCGAGGATCATCTGTCGGCGAGCCGCGCGAAGGATGAAGACCTGATCATCGAGACCGCGCGTCAGGCCGCCGAGACCGCCGTTGCCAATTTCCAGCACAGCGGCGCGCCCGCCGCCGATATGGCGGCCATTGAATCGCTTGTCGCCGACCTGCGTTCGCTTGAGGATCTGAGCCGCCGCAGCGAAGAGCGCAGCTCGCGGACGATTGACGCCGTTCATGACACGCTTCTCAAGATCGCCGGGCGTCTCGAGCGGCTTGAGGAAACGGCACAGCATCACGCGCCGCCTCCTTCCATGCCCGCGCATGACGCGATGCATGACGGCTTCGGCCACGAGGAGCTTCCTGTCGCGCCGCCGCTGCAAACGGCATCTGCCGTCTACCCGCCAGTGGGCCGCGACCCGGCATCGGACGACCTCCATGCCCATGAGCCGTTTGTCGAACCGCCGCTCGAAGCCGATGACGATCTGCTGCCCGGCGGACCTCAGAACCGTCGCGGCAAGTCGCTGCTTTCCGGTCTTAAAGACCGCATGAAGCGCGGCTCCAGCGCGGACACGGCGGCGGACCGGCTCAATCATGAGCTGCAGCACATCGAACCTGCGCCGTCCATCGATCCGGTCGCCGATATTCCCGTGGAACACAACGGGGACGACGGCGCAGCCGATCGGGTTCTGGAACTGGAACCGGAAGGTCAGATGGATCCGGAGACCGCCAATATGCCGCTTGAGCCCGGCTCCGGCGCGCCGGATATCAAGCGCATCATGGCCAAGGTCCGCGAAGCGCAGACCCTTGCCGGTCAGGAAGGCGCCTATTCGGCCGAATGGGAAAACGCCAGGAGCGATAAGGCCGACTTCATCGCCGCCGCGCGCCGGGCGGCCCGTGCCGCGGCCACCGAAGCGGCCGATATCGGTGACGGCGCCGATGTTGCCGACGGGAAGCGCAAATCCGGCAAACGCCTCGCGAGCTTGGCCCGCAAACCCATCCTGATGGCGGCCGCCGCGGTTCTGCTTGCTGTCATTTCCTACCCGCTGCTTTCCGGAATCATTGCCGGCGACGGCAAGGACGTCAGCAGTTCGGCCGTCGACAAGCCGGCGGTGGTCGAGCCGGTGAAGGAACCTGTCACCGAGCCGGTGGCCGCAGTGACGCCTGATCTTCCCAAGGTCGAGGTGATCAACAAGGAAAGCGTCAGAGTGATCGATCCCGACCCTGTTCCGGCGATGGACAGCGATGCATTGATGTCGGCCCCGCAGAGCCTGTCGGCGGACAACGGCATCCAGGCGACATCGAGCTTCCAGCCGTCCTCACCGGCTCCCGAAGAGGTGGCTTCCGTGGCCGCCGACGCGACTGAAACGGTCGTCGATGAGCCGGCATCCGGGTCGGCGCCGATTGCCCTGCCGCCTGCATCCACGGGACCTCTTGCTCTCAGGGAGGCTGCAGCCGCCGGCGATGCGCTGGCGCTTTTCGAGATCGGCGCCCGCTATACCGAGGGCCGGGGGGTTCCAACCGATCTTGGCGAAGCAGCCAAATGGTACGCGCTGTCCGCGGACCGCGGCTTTGCGCCGGCCCAGTACCGTCTTGCGAATTTCTATGAGAAGGGCACCGGTGTCGAGCGCGACCTTGAGGTCGCAACGACCTGGTATGGCAAGGCCGCCGAACAGGGCAATGCCAGTGCGATGCACAACCTCGCCGTCCTCAGCGCCATCGGTCGCAATGGCGAACCGGACTATGCCTCGGCCGGGGAATGGTTCACCAAGGCTGCCGATCTTGGCGTCAAGGACAGCCAGTTCAACCTGGCGATCCTCCATGCACGCGGCACCGGCGTGCCGCAGGACCTTGAAGAAACCTACAAATGGTTTGCCATCGCCGCGAAGTCCGGCGACAAGGATGCCGCCAACAAGCGCGATGAAGTCGCCAATGCCCTGCGGCCGGAGCAGCTTGAGAGCGCGCGTGCGAAAGTCGAGCTCTGGAAAGCCGCGCCGCTGGTCGAGAGCGCCAATGTCGTCGTGATCCCGCCGGAATGGCGCGGTTCCGAGACCCGCACCGCCTCGGTTGATATGACCAAGGCTGTCAAGAACATCCAGGCGATCCTCACCAAGAACGGCTTCGACACCGGAGGCGTCGACGGGATCATGGGAGACCGCACCGTCAGCGCCATAAAGGCGTTCCAGGAATCGGTCGGACTTGAGCCGACCGGCGAGGTGGACGATGCCTTGGTCAAGGAACTGATCTCCCGCAACAACTGACGCCCCGGCCTTAACCAAAACCACAGAGGGACCGCTCGTCCACTGGACCGGGCGGTCCGTTCGTTTTAGGGTCTGGCGAGACTATGGACCGGCTCAATCTGGCCATAAAAAACAGACGCTTCTGGTCCGGCCACGGCAATTGACTCGGGTGGGCATAAAGCGCATGACAGGACGGGGTGCGCGTCGCACCCGTTCAAACAAATCGGGATGCGCCACTTCGGCCTGACATGAGCATATATCTGCCCATAGCGGAACTGTCCGTAAACGCTTTTATCATTCTCGGAATGGGCGCTGCGGTGGGGTTCCTCTCGGGCATGTTCGGCGTCGGCGGCGGCTTCCTGATCACGCCGCTGCTGATCTTCTACAATATCCCGCCGGCGGTTGCCGTCGCGACCGGCGCCAACCAGGTCGTTGCCTCTTCCTTTTCCGGCGCTCTTTCCCATTTCCGCCGCGGCACGCTCGACGTCAAGCTGGGAACCATGCTCCTGATCGGCGGCCTCGCGGGCGCCTCGGTCGGCATATATCTCTTCACGCTCTTGCGAAGTCTGGGGCAGCTCGATCTCATCATTTCGCTGTTTTACGTGACGTTCCTGGGAATCATCGGCAGCCTGATGCTGATCGAAAGCATCAACTCGCTGCGCCGGGCGGCGGCGAACCAGCCCGTATCCCTGCGCAAGCCCGGTCAGCACAACTGGGTTCACCGGCTGCCTTTCAAGATGCGCTTCAAGCGCTCGAAGATATATCTGAGCGTCATTCCGGTGATCGTGCTCGGTTTCGGGGTCGGTGTGCTCACCTCCATCATGGGCGTCGGCGGCGGTTTCATCATGGTTCCCGCCATGATCTACCTGCTGCGCATTCCCACCAATGTCGTCATCGGAACCTCGCTGTTTCAGATCATCTTCGTGACCGCCTTTACCACCATCGTCCAGGCGACCACCAACCAGTCGGTCGATGTGTTCCTGGCGGGGTTGCTGATGATTGCCGGCGTCATCGGCGCACAATATGGCGTGCGTGTCGGTCAGAAACTGCGCGGCGAACAGCTGCGCGCGCTTCTGGCGCTTCTGGTCCTCGCCGTCGGCGTGCGCCTGGCGCTCGATCTCATCATCGAGCCTGATGAACTCTACTCGGTCTCGATCATCAAGGACGGTCTGTGATGGCTGGGATCGTCCGCATAACGCTCTGGGCGCTTGCGCTGCTGGCTTTCGCCGGCAGCCAGGCCTCGCGTGCCGAGGACGAGCAGCTGGAAATCGGCATCTCGACCAACGAAATCGCCATCACATCGGATTTCGCCGGCGCCGACCTGACGGTTTTCGGCGCCCTCGACAATGCCGACGATCTGCTGCTGCAGCTCGGGCGCTACGATATCATCGTCGCCCTGGAGGGACCGGCCCGGGAAACCGTGGTGCGCAAGAAAGACCGGGTCTTCGGCATCTGGATCAACCGCTATTCGATGAATTTCGAGCCGGCTCCGGCCTCATACTCCATCTCCAGCACCCTGCCGATCAACCGCATTGCCAGGGAAATCGAGTTGAGCGGTCAGACGATCGGCATCGAGCACATTCACCTTTCGCCGGCCGGCAATGTCGGGGATGCGACGCGCGTGCCGGAATTCAGGGAGGCGCTTCTGCGCCTGCGTGTCGAGGACGGGCTCTATCAGAGCGAGCCGGTCGGGGTGGAATTCGTCAGCTCCAGCCTGTTCCGGGCCACCATTCGCCTGCCGGCGAATATTCCGGTCGGCGAACACAAGCTGCGCGCCTTCCTGTTCAAGAACAATGAATTCGTGATGGAGCGGCAACTGCGCATGCGTGTCGTCAAGACGGGCATCGAGCAGTTCATCTTCGAACTGGCGCAGAACCACTCCTTCGTCTACGGCCTGTTGGCCGTGGCGCTCGCCATGCTGACCGGCTGGCTGGGCAGCGTGATCTTCCGCAAGGATTAGCATCGGACGATCATATTGAACGATGCTCTAGAAACGGCCGGCGGCTTTTCTGGCGGCTTGTTCAGCGGCAAGGATGCCTGGCTGCCTGCGCGCCAACACTGCCTCGACATGGCTCTTGTCCGCCCGTGCCGGTGTTCCTCCGCTGAAGGGAGGCTGCGGGTCGTATTCCAGGGTAAGCATCATTTTGCGGACCCAGTCTTCGCCCTTGATACGGGCTGCCAGCGTAAGGGCGAAATCAAGACCCGCTGTAATGCCGGCACCGGTGATGACAGGGCCGTCCTCAACCACCCGCTCGTCGACGGGCTTCGCGCCGAGGATCGGCAGCAGGTTGCGCACATACCAGTGGCTGGTCGCATGGCGGCCCCTGAGCAGGCCGGCGGCCCCCAAAATCAGCGAGCCGGTGCAAACCGAACTGACGTAATCGACATTGCCCGACATATCTTGCAGGAACGATATTGTTTCATGATCTTCCATGACCGCCGCGGTGCCCTTCAGGCCGCCGGGGACGAAGAGTACATGGCCGTCCCGGGGGCAATCGGCGAAGTCGTAAATCGCGGTGAGCGGTATTCCCACATCCGTCGGCACCGGCAATCTGTTCTTCCCGACCAGCCGGGTTTCCCCCATTGTGAGTTTGAATACGGTCATCGGACCGACAAGGTCCTCCAGAACCATATCGGGGTAAATGAGCATATTGTATATCGGCCTTTTCACCGCGGGGCGCGGCGATGGCGTGCCGGCGGGGTTTGTCGCATATGCGGTGCCGGAGCCGAGCCCGGCGGCGAAAGCGGACAGCAGCAGTCTGGTGTTGAAGTCGCGTCGTTTCATAGGTCACATCACAAAAGACAGAGGGAAAGACAGAGCCGATCCGACTTGTGTGCGGTTCGGCTCGCGTGCGGTTTGCGTGTCAGAACGAGAATTTGGTCGACAAAAGGAATGTTCGCGGTGCTCCGCGCGAAATTCCGGTGACTTGTCCATCCGAGGCCGATGCCCAGTAATCGGTGTCAAGAACGTTCTCGACGCCTAACCGCACGACCACCGGATCGCCCTGCGGCCTTTCAAAACTGTAGGCCAGACCCAGGTCCAGGCGGGTCCAACCAGGGAGTTCCTGGGTGTTCGCGGCATTTGCATATTGGGAAGCGGTGTGAATGATACGGCCCGAGGCCATTAAACCCGGCACCTTGGGAATATCGATTTGCGCTCCAAGAGAGATCCGGTAGTCCGGGACGCCGATGGCTTTCTTGCCATCGAGTGCGCCGCCTTCGGTTTTGGTCATAACCGCGTCGATGAAGGCGACGCCACCCAGAATGCGCAGCCCGTCGAGCGGTTCTCCCGCCACATTGAGTTCCAGTCCCCGATTGCGTTGCTCGCCATCGACGGAAAAAACATTGGTGTTAACATCGGTGATACCGTTTGGTCGGGTGATCTGGAATGCCGCAAGCGAGACCATCCAGTTGCCAAAGTCGTATCGAGTTCCGGCCTCGATTTGGCGTGATACCGCCGGTGCAAAGACTTCGCCGGCGTTAGCCGTTCCCGCGGGTGCGGTATCGCCTCTTTCGAGACCTTCCATGTAGTTGCCGTAGAACGAGAGACCATCCCATGGCTTGACGACGAGCCCGACTGCCGGGGTGAATGCACTTTTATCGTAAGAACTGCGTAACGCACCCGTCGTGCCGAAGTAGTTTTTGGTATTGATCCGCTGGAATCGTCCGCCAGCCATAAGCTGAAAACGTTCGTCCCAGATGCTGATCGTGTCGGTCAGCGCCAGACTTGAAAAGCGATTGTCGCTCGTCTGATGAAGGTCGTCCAGAGGAACTACGCCGCTGGTGTCGGGCTCCGGTACGACGACCGGATCATAGATGCTGGACGGCGTTCTTCCGGGCAGAACATTAAAGCCAACCTTTGCGTCCTGGTCCCAGACCAGAGCGGCGAGAGCGAGATCATGGCGAATGGGGCCCGTGTGAACGTTACCCCTCAACCCCGTTTCCGCGACCTTGTGCGTGCCGCTGGCGGGAAATGTGCGGCCTGATACGGTAAAGTCGCCGTTCGATTGCAAATTTATCGGAGCTGCAAAGAGGTTATTGGTTTCGGTCGTGCTGATGCCCGCCCGGGCAAAGGCTGTCCAGTTGTCGCTGATATCAAGCTCCGCACCCAGGAGCGCAAACTTGTCCTCCGTTTCGAACCAGGCCCAGGGCTGGGACATGCTCGATGAGGCATCAGGCGCGCTCGGAACTGTTGCTCCACGGGCCAGCCTGAAGACCCATTCAGGCGCGTCGATACGCTGTTTTTGCCAGCCGGAATCAAAGTTGAGGCGAAATCGCTCGCCGCGGTAGTCAAGGGCCACGATCGCAGCGCCCAAGGTTTCCGACTGGTCGTCAATCGTCAAATCTCCCCCGCTGACGGAGATGTTGGTTCTGAGCCCCCACGCGCCGCCTTCGCCGGAACGCCGTCCATAGTCCAGATGGGTGCCGAAATTGGCGTTTGATTCATAGGTGAGCGTTACGTCCGTAATCGGGTCTTCAAGCGCCCGTTTCGGAACGACATTGATGCTGCCGCCAACCGTCGCACCCGTCGGGACGCCGTTAAGAAAAGTGTCAGGCCCTTTCAGAACTTCGATGCGCTCGGCATTCTGCGGCAAGACGCGCTGCTTGGGAAGTATGCCCGGCAGGCCGTTGAAGGTCATGTTGTAGGTAAAGAAGTCAAAGCCGCGTATCCGCATAACGTCCCGATAGCTCGCGCGCGGGAATGTAATGGTGACTGAAGGGTCGGCGACAACGACGTCCGATACTGTCCGTGCCTGTTTTTCTTCCGCCATCTCGGCAGTATAGCCGACTGCGCTGAATGGAAGGTCGCTATAGTGGCGATTGCCCAGAAATCCGG
>NZ_CFHWAF010000064.1:0-25627 GCF_984452065.1 Hoeflea sp.
GTCCAAATACAAACTTGATCGCCGCATGGGCGAGAACATCTGGGGCCGTCCCAAATCGCCGGTCAACCGCCGCGAATACGGGCCGGGCCAGCACGGCCAGCGCCGCAAGGGCAAGCTGTCCGACTTCGGTGTGCAGCTTCGCGCCAAGCAGAAGCTGAAGGGTTACTACGGCGATATCCGGGAAAAGCAGTTCCGGAAAATCTACGAGGAAGCCAACCGCCGCAAGGGCGATACGCCGGAAAACCTGATCGGCCTCCTGGAATCGCGCCTTGATGCGGTCGTCTATCGTGCGAAGTTCGTTGCGACTGTTTTTGCCGCACGTCAGTTCGTCAATCACGGCCATGTCACGGTCAACGGCGTGCGCACCAATATCCCGTCCTACCGCTGCAAGCCGGGCGATGTCATCGAGATCCGCGAGAAGTCCAAGCAGCTTGCTTTTGTCCTCGAGGCAACGCAACTCGCCGAGCGGGATGTGCCGGAATATATCGAAGTCGACCACAGCAAGATGGTCGCGACCTATGTCCGCGTCCCGACACTGTCGGATGTGCCGTATCCGGTCCAGATGGAACCGAACCTCGTCGTCGAATTCTATTCACGCTGACCGGATTCGTATCGCACGCGGAACAGAGCCGTCGGGATTTCCGGCGGCTTTTTGTTTCATTCATGGCCGTGTCGCGGTACGTAGCTGCGTATCGCTCGGGACAGGAACGATTCCATGGACATGTCCGACAGCGCACCGCATGGGCAAGCATTTGAGGCCGATGCCGGTCAGCAGGACGATCATTGCCATCCGATGTTTCGGCAGGCGCCGTCTTCGGTGAGCTTCAAGAAACTGCGCAAACGCCTGTTGCGGCAAACGCGGCAGGCGATTGACGATTTCGGCATGACGGGAGATGGCAAGCCTGCGCGCTGGCTCGTCGCCCTTTCCGGCGGCAAGGATTCCTACGGCCTTCTGGCGGTCCTGCTCGATTTGAAGTGGCGCGGTCTGTTGCCGGTGGAACTCATCGCCTGCAATCTCGATCAGGGTCAGCCGAATTTCCCCAAACATATCCTGCCGGAGTTCCTCAGCCGCAACGGCGTGGCGCACCGCATCGAGTATCAGGACACCTATTCGGTGGTGACCGAAAAGCTTCCCGAAAACAGCACCTATTGTTCGCTTTGCTCGCGGCTTCGCCGTGGCCATCTTTACCGCATTGCCCGGGAGGAAAAATGCGATGCCCTGGTGCTCGGGCATCATCGCGAAGACATCCTGGAAACGTTCTTCATGAACTTCTTCCACGGCGGGCGGCTTGCGGCCATGCCGCCGAAGCTTATCAACGATGAGGGCGATGTCCTCGTCCTGCGCCCGCTTGCCTATTGCGCCGAAGACGATCTGGCGAAATTCGCCGAGGCTTTGCGCTTTCCGATCATCCCGTGCGACCTGTGCGGCTCCCAGGACGGGCTGCAGCGCAATGCGATGAAAGAGATGATCGCCGATATCGAAACCCGCATGCCGGGCCGCAAGGACACGATGATGCGGGCGCTGACGAATGTCCGCCCGTCTCATCTGCTCGACCGCAGCCTGTTTGACTTCCTTAGCCTGGACGAACAACGCACGGACCGCGCAGAAAAGATAAAATGACATTTTCCGACAGCGACATACCGGATCTCGTCGGTCTCCTGAAGACGGCGGGCGAGAAGGAAATCATGCCGCGCTTCCGCGCCATAGAAGACGGCGACATCAAGGAGAAGGAGTCGGCCTGGGACGTGGTGACCGAGGCCGATACCGCCGCGGAAGATTATCTGTCCGCCGCGCTCCGCGGCCGCTATCCCGGCGCCTTGATCGTCGGCGAAGAGGCGACCGCCGAAAATCCGGCCCTGATCGACGGGCTGGACGAGGCCGAATTCGCCTTCGTCATCGATCCGGTCGACGGGACGTATAATTTTGCGTCCGGCATGCCCACCTTCGGCACGATCCTCGCCGTTGTCGTGAACGGCGAATGCGTTGCCGGTATCATCCATTATCCGGAAGGCGGCGAGAGTGTGGTCGGCGTTGCCGGCGGCGGGAGCCGCCTGTGCGGTGCCCGGAGCGGCGGCGAACGGCCGCTGCAGGTGGCGGCTCCGACGAGCCTCGATCAGATGGTGGGAACGATCTCCTGGGGTTTTCTCAGCAAGCCGGCGCGCAGCCGGGTTGCGGGAAACCTCGCCGGTATCGGGATGCCGTTCGCCTTTCGCTGTTCCGCCTGGGAGTACCGGCTCGCGGCGACCGGCAGGGCGCACTTTGTCAGCGCGCATAATCTGATGCCGTGGGATCACCTTGCCGGCGTTCTGATTCATGCGGAGGCGGGCGGTTACACGGCCTGTCTTGACGGCTCCCCCTATCGCCCCGGTATAACCAGTGGCGGGCTGATCACGGCGACGGATCCCGAAAGCTGGTCGTTGATCCGGCGGGAGATTTTCGAACTCACATAGCGCCGGTCAAGACCGGGCAAACAGGCGGCCTTTCTCGGTCCAGACGATGATCGCCACGCCGAGCCAGCCGAAGACGGCGAAACCGGCGGCAAGCGGCACAAGTGTTCCGTCGAATGCCTGTCCGACAGCCGCGCCAAGGACGGCGCCGCCGGTGAAGCTGATAACGCCCATGACGGAGGATGCCGTGCCGGCCACATGGCCGAGCGGCTCCATCGCAAGGGCGTTGAAGTTCGGCGGCACCAGTCCGAAGGCGCCGATGATCGCCGCCATCAGCGCGTAGGCGATCGGGAAGGGCGGCGTGCCCGGCAGACAGACGATCAGCATGATTGTTCCAAGAAGCGCATAGGCGATCAGCGCACTGTGCGAGATCAGCCGCATTCCGACACGCCGCACCAGCGAGCCGTTGGCAAAATTCAGCACCGCCATAATGCCCGCATTGAGCGCGAAGGCGAAAACGAACAGCGTCCCCAGATCGTAGACCGACTGATAGATCTGCTGCGCTGAGACGACATAGGCGAACAGCCCGCCGAAACACAGGGTCGATGCAAGGGTGTACCCCATGGCCAGCCGGTTGGTGATCACCTCCTTGAACGCTCCTCCGATTGCCGCGAAGGACAGGGGAAGGCGGTTTTCCCGGGGCAGGGATTCCTGCAGGCGCAAGCCGGACCAGGAGGCCATGACCAATGCCGCCAGACCGAGAAGAATGAATATCCAGTGCCAGGATGACACGCTGATGATTGCCTGCCCCAGGGCCGGCGCCAGGATCGGCACGATCATGAATATCGTAAACGTGTAGGACATGACGCGCGCCATGTCGCGCCCGCCGAAACAGTCCCGGACAATGGCGTTGACGACGATGCGCACGGCGGCGGCGGCAACGCCCTGGGCAAGCCGGAGCGCCAGCAGGCTGGCAAAACTTGCCGCGAAGGCATTCGCGACGGCCGCGACCGCGTAAAACAGTATCGCCGGTATCAGGATCGCCTTTCGGCCGAAACGATCGGAGATCGGACCGAACAGAATCTGTGCGCAGCCAAACCCGAGCATGAAGACGGTGATCACCGCCTGGCGGTCGTTATCGTCCGTCAGAGAAAAGCTGCGGCTGATCTCCGGCAGGGCCGGCAGCATGATGTCAATCGACAGGGCGACGATGGAACTGAGCGCCGCCATCAGCATGATGAATTCGGCGAAACTCATGCCGGCACGCTCGACCATCTCGGTGCGGCGCGGCGAATCGGTGTCCTGTCGACCCGTGCCGGGTTCGCTTTTCATGTCCATGACGCTGCCTTTGGTGCGGTGTGCTGGATGGCCGGAATTCGGCCGCATGCCGTGTCGATCAGTCTGTTCGGCGGCTTTCGGACGGAATGTCGTCCGACTCAAAGCCGAACGGGCCGCATATTGGCGACCCGTTCTTGGGGTAAACCCAAACCGCTGTTTTGGCAATACCGCACGCATATGGCGCGGGGTTTGGAACAGGTCCGGAGAGCCGGGCGGAGATCAGTCCGTGTAGCCGGCGAGCCTGCCGTTGATGACGTAGTCGAGGACCCTGACGATCTGATCCGGCGTCTCAACAACGGCCAAGGCCGCCGCATCGACTTCCTTGAGCGCATGCTGATGGTCCGGGCCATGCATGACGATCAGCGCCTTGCCGAGCGCCGAGGCATAGCCGGCGTCGAACGCCGCATTCCACTGCCTGTATTTGTCGCCAAACCGGACAACCACGACGTCGGCATCGCCGATCAGCGTGCGGGTGCGGATCGCATTGACCTTGGCGCCCTTGTTGTCGTGCCAGAACTTGTCGGGTTCGGAACCGAGAATGGATACGCCGCAATCGTCCGACGCCTCGTGATGCGTGACGGGCGCGCTGAATGTGACCGGCAGATCGGCCGCCTTCACACCCGCCTCGATCTGCTCGCGCCAGTCGGTGTGAATCTCGCCCGACAGGTAGACATTCCAGTTGCGCATCAGGCGGCGCCCTTGACGGTAACGCCTTTCTCGCTCAGATGGCTCTGCAGTTCCTCGGCCTGGAACATTTCGCGGATGATGTCGCAACCGCCGACGAACTCTCCCTTGACGTAGAGTTGGGGGATGGTGGGCCAGTTCGAGTAATCCTTGATGCCCTGGCGCAGATCATCGTCGGCCAGAACATCGATGCCTTTGTATTCGACGCCGAGATAGTCGAGGATCTGCACGACCTGCCCGGAAAAACCGCATTGCGGGAAGCCGGGTGTGCCCTTCATGAAAAGCACCACGTCGCTGCCCTTGACCTCATTGTCGATAAATTCGTTGATGGCTGACATTTCAATTCCTTATGGCTGCCGGGGAAAAGGCCCGGAGTTGGCTGTCGACCCGTAAATAACTCCGATGCCGAGGGATTTCCAGTCCCCGCTTTGCAGGTCCACGGCAAAGCGGGCCCGACAGCAAAGGACCGCGGATCGCTCCGCGGTCCTTGTCGGTCACATGTGCATGACTTAGTAGTCCAGGCATGGGCCGTGTTGTCGATCGGCACGGCGGTATTGCCGGTGTTCACCGCAATGAACAGGTTCAGTCCGGGGCGCTGGTCTGGAGCGCGAGCGCGTGCAGCGCATCGCCCATATTACCTTTCAGCGCCTGATAGACCATCTGATGCTGCTGCACCCTTGTCTTGCCCCGGAAGCTATCCGAGACGACTTCGGCCGCATAGTGATCGCCATCTCCGGCAAGGTCGCGGATCGTCACCTGCGCGTCGGGGATTGCGGCCTTGATCATTTCCTCGATATCACCGGCATTCATCGGCATGGCACTCTCCCCGTAAGATTAACATCGACTGACACATTCAACCTTCGCCCGCCTGTGCGGCGGTTCCATCCATATAGTCAGGGAACCATGATTCATAGGCGTCGCGCAATTCCTCTACAGATATGGAGAGCATGCCGTCTATCGTCAAACTGTCGCCACCGACGGTGCCGAGCCGGCGAAAGGGCACGCCCGCGCCTTCGGCATTCATGCAGACGAAATTGGCGAGATCCGGCGGCAGTGTGACGATGTAGCGCGCCTGATCCTCGCCGAAAAGAAGCGCGTGCGGCGGCTCCTGCGCCGGTTCCAGGTCGATCCGCATGCCCGTTCCCGACGCGACGGCCATTTCGGCAAGGCTCAAGGCGAGCCCGCCGTCCGAGATATCGTGACAGGCGGTGAATTGAGCGT
Organism: Hoeflea sp.; assembly: GCF_984452065.1. NCBI lineage: Bacteria > Pseudomonadati > Pseudomonadota > Alphaproteobacteria > Hyphomicrobiales > Rhizobiaceae > Hoeflea > Hoeflea sp. Next base: position 5,632 of record NZ_CFHWAF010000064.1, read on the forward strand.
TGCGGATGGCGGAGCGGACGAAGTCGCCATTGCGTTTTTCCGCATAAAGGTCAACGGGCGGCGGCGGGCCGTCCGACTGGCCCAGGCAGTCGCGCATATAGGCCGACTGGCCGAGATGCGTTCCGTCCGCGCCCAGAAGGACGACGACGTCGCCGTCCTTCGCGCCGCCGATGGTCGCCATCTGGGACCAGTCGGGCAGGATGCCGACCCCGGCGATGGTCGGCGTCGGCAAAATAGCTTCGCCGTTTGTCTCGTTATAGAGCGAGACATTGCCCGACACGATCGGAAAGCCCAGCGCCGCGCATGCCTCGCCGACCCCTTCGATGGCCTTGACCAGTTGCCCCATGATTTCCGGGCGCTCCGGATTGCCGAAATTGAGATTGTCGGTCGCGGCGAGCGGTTCGGCGCCCGTTGCGGTCAGGTTGCGCCAGCATTCGGCGACGGCCTGCTTGCCGCCCTCGAACGGATCGGCCTCGCAATAGCGCGGCGTGACATCGGAGGAAAAGGCGAGCGCCTTGGCGGGATGGGTGTCGACCCGGACCACGCCGGCATCGCCGCCCGGCAGTTGCAGGCTGTTGCCCTGGATCAGCGTGTCATACTGCTCATAGACCCAGCGGCGGGAGGAATTGTTGGCCGAGCCGACGAGCGCCAAAAGCGCCTTGCCGTAGTCGTCCGGTTCATCAACATTGTGCGCGGGCAGCGGTGAATAAAGGCCGGTCTCGCGCCAGGGCCGGTCATATTCGGGCGCTTCGTCGCCGAGTTCCCGGATCGGCAGGTCGGCGACCTGATCGCCCTGATGGACGACGCGGAAGCGCAGATCGTCGGTCGTTTTGCCGACGACCGCGAAATCGAGGCCCCATTTTTTGAAGATGGCCTCGGCCTCGGCCTCCTTTTCGGGGCGCAGGACCATGAGCATGCGTTCCTGGCTCTCCGAAAGCATCATCTCATAGGCGCTCATGTTTTCTTCGCGAACCGGCACCTTGTCGAGATCAAGCTCGATGCCGAGCCCGCCCTTGGCGCCCATTTCAACCGCCGAACAGGTCAGGCCAGCCGCGCCCATATCCTGAATGGCGATCACGGCGCCGGAGGCCATCAGCTCGAGACAGGCTTCAAGCAGGCATTTTTCGGTAAACGGGTCGCCGACCTGCACGGTGGGGCGTTTTTCCTCGATCGACTCGTCGAATTCCGCGGAGGCCATGGTGGCGCCGCCGACACCGTCGCGTCCGGTTTTCGCCCCGAGATAGACGACGGGAAGGCCGATGCCTTCGGCTTTCGAATAGAAGATCGCATCCGTCCGGGCGAGGCCTGCCGCAAAAGCGTTGACGAGGCAATTGCCGTTGTAGCGGGCATCGAATTCGACCTCGCCGCCGACCGTCGGCACGCCGAACGCATTGCCGTAACCGCCGACACCGGCGACCACTCCGGCCACAAGATGGTGGGTTTTGGGATGTTCGGGTTCTCCGAAGCGCAGGGCGTTCATAGCGGCGATGGGGCGGGCACCCATGGTGAATACGTCGCGCAGGATGCCACCGACGCCGGTCGCCGCGCCCTGATGGGGCTCGATATAGGAGGGGTGGTTGTGGCTCTCCATCTTGAAGACGACGCAGTCGCCGTCCCCGATATCGACCACGCCGGCATTCTCGCCGGGGCCCTGGATCACCTGCGGTCCGTCCGTCGGCAGGGTGCGCAGCCATTTCTTCGAGGATTTGTAGGAGCAGTGCTCGTTCCACATCGCCGAGAAGATGCCGAGTTCGGTAAAGCTCGGCTCGCGTCCGATCAGTTCGAGAATGCGGTCATATTCGTCGGGTTTGAGACCATGCGCTTCGATGAGCTCTTGTGTGATCTGGATGTCGTTCGGAATGTTCATTTGGGCAATATCGCAGCGTTTCCAGGGTGATTGTCAGCAGGATGATCCGCCGCTGGCCCAGCGTCTCGTGTCGGCCGCGATCCGGTTGCCGGCCGATTGCGACATCAGGGGACCGTAGGCGCTGACGGTCGCCGGCTCGCCTTCGGCCTCGATAACGGCGAGGGGGCGGTCCTGCGGCCTGCCGCCCGGCACGATCAGGATACGCGGCCGGCCGGAAAAAGAGCTGAGCTCAGGGGCGAGCCGGTAGGCCCTGAACGTGCGCTGACCGCCCTTGAACCAGCATTTGTTTGCCGCAAGCGCAATGCGCTCCATGGTGGGCAGTGCCCCATCCTGCGATTGCAGGGTGATGTTTCCGGGGCCCGATGTCCGGCAGGCCGTCAACGCCGCCGCAAGGACCGGCAATGCGATCGCTATGCGGCGCGGCGCAATCCTCATGCCGCCAGTCCCAGCGCGGCGGTGAAGAGAGCCTGACCGTCCGTTCCGCCGTGGGCCGGCTCGATCAGGTTTTCCGGATGCGGCATCATGCCGAGAACGTTGCCGTCCGCATTGACGATGCCGGCGATGTCGTTGATCGATCCGTTGGGATTGGTGCCCTGCGCATAACGGAAAACAATCTGGCCCTCGTCCTCAAGTTTTTTGAGGTCGTCGGGGGCGGCAAAATAGTTTCCGTCATGGTGGGCGACGGGACAGCGGATGATTTCGCCTTTCCTGTATTGCGCGGTGAAGACCGTTTCCGCATTCGTGACTTCAAGCCTGACCTCGCGGCAGACGAATTTCAGCGAGGCGTTTCGCATCAGTGCGCCGGGAAGAAGCCCCGCTTCGACAAGGATCTGAAAGCCGTTGCACACGCCGAGGACGCGCACCCCTGCTTTTGCCTTTTGCCGCACGGCTTCCATGACCGGCATGCGCGCGGCGATCGCTCCGCAGCGCAGATAGTCGCCGTAGGAGAAGCCACCGGGTATGACGATCAGATCGACATCCGGGATTTCCGTTTCCGTTTGCCACACGGTGTGGGGCTCTTCGCCGGAAATCTTCGTCAATGCGGCAATCATATCCCGGTCGCGATTGAGGCCGGGAAGAAGAAGGACTGCTGATTTCATGTTTCCAGAATGAATTGGAGGTCTGTGTGGCCGCCTTTTAACGCATATGGGCGGCAATTGCGATAGCTGTTGCCTTGCTATCCAGTGCGGAGTATCGTCAAGATAGTTTATGTTTAAAATATTTGCCGCGCGGGCGATGGCTTGACGGGGCAGGGCGCCCGGCACCGGTGAGGGAGGTTTTATTGACCAAGGATGAAAGCCGCGTCGAAAGCAGCATGTCGCTCGATTTCGAAGGGCGCATGTCCTATGGCGACTACCTCAAGCTCGACACGCTGCTGGCCGCGCAACAGCCGCTCAGCGACAAACAGGACGAGACGCTCTTTATCATTGTCCATCATGTTCAGGAGCTCTGGCTGCGTCTGATTATCCACGAGTTGGAATTCGCCATGGGCAATCTGCGTGAAAACAAGGCGGGGCTTGCCTTCAAGGCCCTGGCGCGCGTGTCCGCGATCCAGGAGCAACTGGTGACGGCCTGGGATGTGCTGTCCACGATGACGCCGTCTGACTATATGACGTTCCGCGACCGTCTGGGCCAGGCATCGGGCTTCCAGTCCTACCAGTACAGGCTGGTTGAAATCCTGCTTGGCGCCAAGGATGGGCGGATGCTTGCGCCGCACCGCCACAGGCCGGAAATTCATGCCCGGCTTGAGGCCGCATTCAAGGGACCCAGCATTTATGACGAATCGATTGCGCTTGTCAGCCGGTCCGGTTTCGATGTTCCGCGCGATCTGCTCGAGCGTGATTTTTCCGTCAATCACGAATTCAGCGAACCGCTTCGCGACATCTGGCTTCAGGTCTACCGCGAACCGGAGCGCTATTTCGAGCTCTACGAACTGGCCGAGGAACTCGTCGATGTCGAGGACCGGTTCCAGCAATGGCGCTTCCGCCATATGAAAACGGTCGAGCGCATCATCGGCTACAAGAAAGGCACCGGCGGCTCATCCGGCGTCGGTTTCCTCAAGACCGCGCTCGAACGCACGTTCTTTCCGGAATTGTGGGCTGTCAGAACCGAGCTTTAGCCGGCGCAGTCATACGAGTTCGACGGAATAGTCCTCGATGACGGTGTTTGCCAGCAGCTTCTCGCACATGGCGGCAATATCCTTTTTCGCCCCGGCGGGATCGGCGGAGGAAAGCTCCAGGTCGAAGACCTTGCCCTGCCGGACCTGATCGACGCCTTCGAAGCCGAGCGAGCCGAGCGCACCCTCAATGGCCTTGCCCTGCGGGTCGAGCACTCCGTTTTTCAGTGTGACGGTGACGCGTGCCTTGATCACGGGCGCATTCCTCGTTTGTTCAGACCGCTATTTGACCAGGACGGGGCCGGTTCCGCGCGGCGGTTCGTTGCGGTTGACGATGCCGAGGCGTCGGGCGACTTCCTGATAGGCCTCAACCAGGCCGCCGAGGTCGCGCCGGTAGCGGTCCTTGTCCATCTTGTCCTTTGTCTCGATGTCCCACAGGCGGCAGCTGTCGGGAGAAATCTCGTCGGCAACGACAATCCGCATCATGTCGCCCTCGAACAGCCGGCCGCACTCGATCTTGAAGTCGACAAGCTGGATGCCGACGCCCAGGAAAAGGCCGGACAGGAAGTCGTTGACGCGGATCGCCAGGGCCATGATGTCGTCGATTTCCTGCGGACTTGCCCAACCGAAGGCGGTGATATGCTCCTCGGACACCATCGGATCGTCGAGCGCGTCGGCCTTGTAGTAGAACTCGATGATCGAACGCGGCAGCACCGTGCCCTCGTCAAGGCCGAGCCGTTCGGACAGGGATCCGGCGGCGACGTTGCGGACCACAACCTCAAGCGGGATGATCTCGACTTCCTTGATCAGCTGTTCGCGCATATTGACGCGTTTGATGAAATGGGTGGGGATGCCGATCCGGTTCAGGTGTTCAAAAACGAACTCGCAGATTCTGTTGTTGAGCACGCCCTTGCCCTCAACAACATCGTGCTTCTTGTTGTTGAATGCCGTGGCGTCGTCCTTGAAAAACTGGATCAGCGTGCCGGGCTCGGGGCCTTCGTAGAGAATCTTGGCTTTGCCCTCATAGATTCGGCGGCGACGGTTCATGATTTTCTCTGTTCCTGCGGCCGCCCGTTGCGGCTGCCTGTCTGGTGCGGGATTTGGCTACCATCTAGCCGAATTGACCGCATATCACAATCGCTGTTGAAGACCCTTTTGGGTGCTGATCCACCGCGTATTTGACGCTTGCGGACCGCGGCGACGAAAACGATTGTCGCAGGACGACCGGGCGAATGGCGGCGAATGCGGCAATTCCGCGCGTTTCGGGCCTGAATGTCAGGATTCGGGCGCGCGTGCCCGATTGCCCGAAAGTGCCGATTGATCTTTTCCTGGGCATTTGATTTACACATATAAGAGGAATGTTGCCTCTGTTATAAGCAACGCAGTCAAGAGAGTTATCTACGTTCGGGAGAACTGAATATGAGCGGCATGGACGAACGCAGCGACGCATATGAAAACAAATTCGCCCACGATGAGGAACTGCGGTTCAAAGCGGAAGCACGCCGTAACAAGATGCTGGGTCTTTGGGCCGCTGAACTTTTGGGCAAGGAGGGCGACGACGCCGAGGCCTATGCCAAGGAAGTTGTCCTGGCCGATTTCGAAGAGGCGGGAGACCAGGATGTTTTCCGCAAGGTCCGCAGGGATTTCGACGCGGCCGGTGTCGATCAGTCCGACCACCAGATTCGCCGGCACATGGATGAAATGATGCAGCAGGCGATCGAGCAGGTCCGCACCGAATAGCGGATCGCCCGTCCGGCCGATCGCCTCAGGGCTTGAGCTTGCTCAGGAAGCGGGCAAAGACCATCAAGCCCTCGGGCCATGGTCCAAAGCCGGATTCGGCATTGATATGGCCGGCATTTCCGGCGTCCATGAAAAGCGCACCCCAGGCCGCCGCCGCGTCATCGGCTTCGTCGAAGCCGCTGTAGGGGTCGTTGCGGCTGGCGATGACCATTGCCGGAAAAGGCAAAGGGTCGCGTGGGTAGGGTCCGAAGGTCATCAGGTGCTTGGGCCGGATTTTCGGGTTCGACACATCCGGGGGCGCAACAAGCATCGCACCGACAACCGGTTTTTCGAATTTCGGGATGGCCTGGACGACCGCCGGCACGCCGAGCGAATGCGCGACGATGACGATAGGACGCTTGCATCCGTTGACGGCAGCGGCAATGGCCGCCGTCCAATCCTCAAGTTCGGGTTTTTCCCAGCTCTTCTGCTCGACCCGGCGCGCGGTCGACAGTTTCGCCTGCCAGCGGCTTTGCCAGTGTTCCGGGCCGGAGTTCTTGTAACCCGGGACAATCAGAATGTCGGCTTCGGACGCTTTCATCGCCTGCTCGCAAATGGACGTTTGAACGGTCAGCCTTCGGTGCCGAAGACACGGGCAAATATGGTGTCGACATGCTTGGTATGGTAGCCGAGATCGAATTTTTCCCTGATCTCGTCTTCGCTGAGGGCCTTGCGCACCTCTTCGTCGGCAAGCAGTTCCTCAAGAAAATCCTTGCCTTCCTCCCAGACCTTCATGGCGTTGCGCTGAACCAGACGGTAGGCATCTTCGCGGCTGACACCGGCCTGCGTCAAAGCCAGCAGAACCCGCTGGGAATGGACAAGCCCCCTGAACTTGTCGAGGTTCGCCATCATCGTTTCGGGATAGACGACAAGCTTCTCAATGACGCCGGTCAGTCTGGCGAGGGCAAAATCCAGAGTCACCGTGGCGTCCGGGCCGATCATCCGCTCCACTGACGAGTGCGAAATATCGCGCTCGTGCCAGAGCGCCACGTTTTCCATCGCGGGCATGGCATAGGAGCGCACCATGCGCGCCAGACCGGTCAGGTTCTCGGTCAGCACCGGATTGCGCTTGTGCGGCATGGCCGACGAGCCTTTCTGGCCGGGAGAGAAATACTCCTCGGCTTCCAGGACTTCCGTGCGTTGCAGGTGCCGGATCTCGACGGAGAGCCGTTCGATGGACGAGGCAATGACGGCGAGCGTGGCAAAGTACATGGCGTGCCTGTCGCGCGGGATGACCTGGGTGGATACCGGCTCCGCCGTCAGGCCGAGCGCCTTTGCGACATGTTCCTCGACGCCCGGATCGATATTGGCGAAAGTGCCGACCGCGCCGGATATGGCGCAGGTGGCGATTTCGTCCCGCGCGGCCCTGAGCCGGTTTTGCCCGCGCTCGAATTCCGCGTAGGCCTGGGCAAGCTTCATGCCGAAGGTCGTCGGCTCGGCATGTATTCCATGACTGCGTCCGATCGTGACCGTGTCCTTGTGCTCCCACGCCCGCTTTTTGAGCGCGGCGAGAAGCTTTTCCATGTCGGCAAGCAGAATGTCCGTCGCGCGCACGAGTTGAACGTTGAAGCAGGTGTCGAGCACGTCGGACGACGTCATGCCCTGGTGCACGAAACGGGCCTCGGGGCCCACGATCTCGGCAAGATGGGTCAGGAACGCGATGACGTCATGTTTGGTGACGGCTTCGATCTCGTCGATCCGGTCGACATCGAAGGTGGCGTCGCCTGCCTTTTCCCAGATGGTTTTCGCCGCCGATTTCGGCACCACGCCGAGCTCCGCCAGCGCGTCGCACGCGTGCGCCTCGATTTCGAACCATATGCGAAACTTCGATTCGGGAGACCAGATGGCCACCATTTCAGGTCGGGAATAACGAGGGATCATGGATGATACTCACGGGTGGCGAATTCAGGGCCCGGCGCAGCGCGGCCGGCGGAGGATATGTGTGCCTGCTAGCAGAAAAAGGAGGCGATCTCAACGCATGCGTGGGGCAAGGAATATGCTGGCGGCGAACAGCGCGACGATGCCGACAGGAAAGAAGTAGCGCAGGCCGACGGCCGCGAACTGGTAGAGCGCCGCAATGATCGTCACGGCAGTCTGTTGCATCCATGCAATGGAAAAGAGCGCTTCGCTCCAATGGGCGAAAAACGTCCAGTAAAGGAGGGCGAAGAGGCTGGCGGTTATAGCGACCGTGGCGGCACACAGACAGAAGAACACGGCGGCGAACCGCACTTCGATCGGCTTGTCTCTGGAAATGAGGCGCGCAATCAGAACGGCCGGCGGAAATGCCGCCAGCCCGCCGGCGAAATAGAGCAGTGTGAGCGCGGTCCTGTGTGAGGTGAGGCCGTCGAGTGTGATTTCAAGCGAGACAGTCAGCGACAGCGCCATCGCAGCGCCCCAGGCAATGGCGCCCGATGCCAGCATCCCAAGCCGCGGTTTTCCTGTTGCATCGTCCGGCATCGTGAAAACCCCGCGGTGGCCGGGCAATTCAGGTGCGTGCGCGGTTCGCCGCTTCGCGTATGGCGGCAATGTTGGTGCGATAGGCTTCGATGGTGCCGCCCTTGAAGACCGCCGAACCGGCCACGAGCGCGTTGATCCCGGCCTTTGCGACATCGCCCGCATTGTCCTTCGTTATGCCGCCGTCGATTTCCAGATCGATCGGGCGGTCGCCGATCATCCCGCTGATGCGTTTGGCCTTGTCGAGGACGGCGGGGATCATTTTCTGTCCGCCAAATCCCGGATTGACGCTCATGACGAGAACAAGGTCGAGTTCATCGAGCACATATTCGATGACGTCTTCCGGTGTCGCCGGATTGAGCGAGACGCCTGCCTTCTTGCCCAGCGAGCGGATGGCCTGCAACGAACGGTGAAGGTGCGGCCCCGCCTCCGCATGGACCGTGATGATGTCGCAGCCGGCTTTGGCGAAGGCTTCGATATAGGGATCGCACGGGGCGATCATCAGGTGGCAATCGAAGACCGCATCGGTATGCGGCCGAACTGATTTCACGACGTCCGGGCCGAAGGTGATGTTCGGCACGAAATGGCCGTCCATGACGTCGAGATGCACCCAGTCGGCTCCGGCATCGATCACATCGCGGACCTCCTCGCCGAGGCGGGAGAAGTCTGATGCCAGGATTGACGGCGCTATCGTGATCGGACGGCTCATATCGGGCTCCGGTGCCAGGGCTGCTGGCGCGCAATTAGCATTTGCCGCAACGACGCACAATCGGTGTCAATCCTCAATCGACAGCTCACTGCCGCGGCCGTAAAGCGACTGCCAGCTTGGCAGCACATCTCCGGGTTCGGCCACCGCTTCGTAGACGCCGCGTGCGATTGCCCGGGACATGGTCGATGCCGCGACGGCGCAAAGGTCGATAAAGCCATCGACGTTGAGTGCCCGGCCGCTGGTGCCGGTCGCAAGCGAGAAAATCAAATCACCGTCATAGGCGGTGTGCGCCGGCCAGATGGCGCGTGCAAATCCATCGTGGGATGCAACAGCCAGGCGTTTGGCTTCGGCCTTGGTCAGCACCGCATCGGTTGCAATGACGGCGATGGTCGTATTGCGGCCTTCGGGATTTTCCGGCTCCCGGAACTTTATTCTCAAATCCGTCGTGCTTGCCGGCAGCGGCGAGGGAAGGCCGAGCCCGCCGAACTCCCCGGCGACTTCGAAGGGAGCAGCCCAGAAATGCGGACCGCCGCCGACATTGGCGGTTCCGACGGAATTGACCGCCACAACCGCGCCGACCGTCACGCCATTGCCCATGACGGTCGAGGCTGAACCAAGACCGCCTTTGAGTTCCGCCGTCGTCGCGCCGGCCCCCGCGCCGGCCGTTCCCGTCTTGAATTCCTTGCCGGCGCCGTTTGCCGCTTCGAAGCCCAACTCGCGATAGGGCGGATACAGATCCCAGTCCTTGTCTCCGCCATTTACGAGGTCGAACAGGATTGCCGAGGGTACGACCGGGATGACATGCGGGCCAATCTCGAAGCCGACGCGTTTTTTTCGCAGAGCCGCCTGCACTCCGGACGCGGCGTCCAGTCCGAAGGCCGAACCGCCCGAAAGGACAATGCCGTTGACGGCATCGACGGTGTTGTGCGGTTCCAGAAGATCGGTCTCCCTGGTGCCCGGCGCGCCGCCCAGAACCTGGACGGAGGCCACCGCGCTGTCCTGGCAGATGATTGCCGTCACGCCTGATTTGAGGCGCGAATCCTGCGCATTGCCGACCAGCAGGCCGTCGACATCCGTGATGAGATTGCGTTTGCCTGCCTTCATCATTGGGTCGTTCCGCCTTCGCCGGAACCGCCGCCGGCCAGATCGGCGGGAACAAAAGCGCCGTCATACCAGACCATCAATTCGAACGGATTGTCCCGGCGTTCGCCGGATTCGTCGAATTCGATCTGGCCGATCGCGGTGAAATACCGGTTGCCCGTCAGATGATCGACGAGCGGCGTGCCGGAGAGTTCCGCGGCACGTTTCGCCGCCATCAGAACCTGTCCCGCCGCATAGGCGGCGATCGTGTAGCCGCCGGCGGGAACACCCGCCCGATCGAATTGAGATACGGCGCGTGCGGCGCTCGGCAGATATCGCGCATCCGGCAGGGTCACGGCAAAGAAGCCGTCGGCAAGCGGTGGATTGCCGTCGGCGGCGTTTAATGCGTCGCCGCCCAGAAAGGTCAGATCCAGACCCGCTTCGGCGGCGTCGCGGGCGATGGTTGCGGCGTCCTGACGGTCGCCGCCGATGAAGACATGGGTTGCCCCGGAGCGCTCAAGCCGGCGCACAAGACCGAACTGGCGGTCCTGCGAAGGGCGGAAATTGTCGACGAAGATGGGGGATATGCCGATTTCTTCAAGTAAAATCCTGACGGATTCCATCAGTTCGCGCCCGTAAATCGTGCCGTCTTCCACCAGCGCCAGCGGCTTGCCGCTCCAGTCGTTGGAGATGGTGCGGGTGACCATTTTCGCTTCGTCGTCATCGCGGGGGGCCATTCTGTAAAACAGCCATCCCTGCCGGTTGGCGTCCTCGGCGACGATGGCCGAACGCACGCCGAGCGTGAGCGCGGGAATGCCCGAGGCCGACAGGACCGGCAGCGCCGACGACAGGCTCTCCATGCACAGAAAACCGATAACGGCGTCAACGCCGGCCTCGACGAAGGCACTGGCGGCATCCTGACCGCCGGCGGAATCGCAGGAATCCGGCTCTTCGAGTATCTCGGATATGGCGGCGGCGGAATTGTCCTTTAAAACTCTGATTCCCTTGAGGATTTGATCTCCGAGGATGGAGAAGTTGCCTTCCGTCGGGACAATGACGCCAATCCGCAGCCCCGGACCGTTGTCCTGTGCGGCGGAAAGTGCCGTGGCAAACGGACATGCAGCCAAAAACAGAGCGGCAAGAATTGACCTTCGTCCCAGACCCATCGGCGTCCTTTCATCCGATCAGCGTCGGCGTTTTTTCCAGCGTTATCAGATCAGCAGCCTATGACCAAGTCGAACCTGTCGAATCCGCTGCGCCGGCCCACGGCCGGATGCTGCCGGACGAGCGGGAGGCCTCTTGCCTCAAAACCGCTGTAATTCCTGCAAGGTGGTTCCAAATTGCGCAGATGTGTCTATGTAAAGCGTGCACAACCCGTGCATCGATGAGATTCTGGAGTTGGTGGGTGTTGGAGCGAAGGACGGTGCAGTCCCAGGAATACCGGGATGCGATGGCGCACTATGCCGGTCACGTCCAGTTGGTGACCACCGAGCACGGCGGCGTTCGCCGCGGCGTGACGGTAACGGCTGCCTGCTCCGTATCGGATGAACCTCCGATCGTGCTTGTGTGCCTCAACAAATCCAATCCCAACAACCGTATATTCCTGGACAGCGGCAAGTTCGCCGTGAACACGCTGGCCGAGGGACATCAGCCGATGGCCGCCTCTTTCGCCGGTTTCGACGATAGGGATGGCGAGGCGCGGTTTGCGATGGGCAGTTGGGACACGGTTTCGACCGGCAGTCCGACGCTTCGCGATGCCATGGCCGTGTTTGACTGCAATCTTGTCGAGCACAAGATCGTCGCCACACACATGGTTCTGTTCGGGAAGGTGGAAGGCTTGCGCATCGGGCCGATGCAGCCGGCGCTGTTGTTTCTGGACCGCGCCTGGCGCAGCCTGTAGCCTTTGTTCAACAGTCTCTTTCAACGATGAGAGAATCCTATTGACCAAGCAACCCAAAGCCGTTCCGGCCTCGATCGACGAAACGCTGGAACTTCTGGACAGTCAGAACTATGTGGGCAGCCGGGCGCTTGCGACCGTCCTGTTCCTGGGCCTGAAGATGGGTCGGCCCTTGTTGCTGGAGGGGGAAGCGGGTGTCGGCAAGACCGAGATCGCCAAAGTGCTCTCGGCGGCGCTGGAAAGACCCTTGATCCGCCTGCAGTGTTATGAAGGCCTCGATATCTCGACCGCTGTCTATGAGTGGAACTATCCGGCCCAGATGCTGGAAATCAGGATGTCCGAGGCGGCGGGAGATGCCGATCGCAGCGCGATTGAGAAAAACATCTTCTCCGACGACTATCTGATCCGCCGGCCCGTCCTGCAGGCCTTGTCCTCAAAGGACGGGGCTCCCGTTTTCCTGATTGACGAGCTGGACCGGACGGATGAGGCTTTCGAGGCCTATCTTCTTGAACTGCTTTCGGAATTTCAGGTCACGATCCCGGAAATCGGGGTCATCAAGGCCGACGAGCCGCCTATCGTCATCATCACGACGAACAGGACCCGTGAGATTCACGACGCGCTGAAACGGCGCTGTCTCTATCATTGGGTCGACTATCCCGATGCGGAGGCGGAACTGGAGATTGTCCGGCGCAAGGTTCCGGGCTGCAACGAGGCGCTGTCCCGCGAGCTTGTCGGCTATGTGCAGAAGCTCAGGAAGCTCGATCTGTTCAAGAATCCAGGCGTTGCCGAAACGATCGACTGGGCAACGGCGCTGACCGAGCTTGACAGCGTCGCGCTGGATCCCGAGACGATCTCGGACACGATCGGCACGCTGTTGAAGTATCAGGACGATATTGCCCGCATCGAGGAGGGCGAGGGGCGCAGGCTGCTCGAGGAACTGAGATCCGAGCTGGCGACGGCCTGAACGCCGGGAATGGAGACCGAAGCTGGCCACGCAAACCGATATTGACGGCAACAGCCAACACGGGCGGCTGGCGGATAACATCGTCTATTTCGCCCGCGCGTTGCGCCGCGCCGGCATGCGTGTCGGCCCGGCGGCCGTGACCGACGCGGTGGAGGCCGTGAAGGTCGCAGGCATCGGTTCGCGCGACGATTTCTACTGGACCCTGCATTCGATTTTCGTCAATCGGCACGAGGACCATGCGGTCTTTGACGAGGCTTTCCGGCTTTTCTGGCGGTCGCGCGATCTGGTGGAAAAGATGATCGCCATGTTTTCGCCCGTTGCCCCGGAGCGGCGTGAAAAGGAAAGGCAAAGAAGCGGGCAGACCCGCGCGAGCCAGGCTTTTCAGAACCGTGATGAACGGCGGCCGCAAAAGGATGAACCCGAGATAGAGGTCGACGCGCGTTTTACCAGTTCGGCCAACGAGGTTCTGCGCAAGACGGATTTCGCGCAAATGACCGCCGAGGAGATCGCGCAGGCCAAACAGGCGCTTTCGCAATTGCTGCTTCCGGACGACCGGGTCGTCACCCGCCGCTACCGCCCCAGCCGCACCAGCGCGAAGATCGATCCGCGCGCCACGATGCGCACCGCCCTGAAGACGGGCGGCGGGCTGATCCTGCCGCGTTTCCGCCGGCCGAAGACCGTTCATCCGCCGATTGTCGTCCTTGCCGATATCTCCGGTTCGATGAGCCAGTACACGCGCATATTCCTGCATTTCCTGCATGCGCTGACCGAGAAAAGGCGGCGCGTTCACACCTTCCTTTTCGGCACGCGCCTGACCAACGTGACCCGGCAGATGCGCCACCGTGACCCGGACGAAGCGCTGGAAGAGTGTTCCGCCGCCGTTCTGGACTGGTCGGGGGGCACGCGGATATCGGACACGCTGGCCGAGTTCAACCGGCTCTGGTCGCGCCGGGTCCTGTCGCAGGGAGCGATTGTCCTGCTGATCAGCGACGGCCTTGAACGCGAGAGTGTGGACGACCTGCCGCTGCAGATGGAAAGGCTGCAAAAATCCTGCCGCCGGCTTATCTGGCTCAATCCGCTCCTGCGCTTTGAAGGTTTCGAGGCGAGGGCCATGGGTGTGCGGGCCATGCTGCCGCATGTTGACGAGTTCCGTCCTGTGCACAATCTTGAAGCCTTGTCGGATCTTGTTTCTGCACTCGACGGAGCAAAGAGCAGGCAAAGTGATCCGCGGCGCTTTCTTGCGGGCGCCGGATACTGACGTTGGAGGTTTTGCCATGGCTGAATCAGTGGAACAACTCGATCCGCTTGCGGTCGCGGAGCGCTGGGCCGGGGAGGGCCGCGATGTAGCGGTTGCGACGGTTGTCGATACCTGGGGCTCGGCGCCGCGTCCGGTCGGCAGTCATCTCGTGATCGACGCCGACGGCAATTTTCACGGCTCGGTCTCGGGCGGCTGTGTCGAAGGCGCCGTGGTCAGCGAGGCCATGGACATCATGTCGGGCGGCGCGCCGCGCATGCTCGAATTCGGCGTCGCCAATGAAACCGCGTGGGAGGTCGGCCTGTCCTGCGGCGGCCGCATCCGTGTCTTTGTCGAGAAACTGGGGTAGCGCTTGGATATCGATCTGCTCGCTCAACTGAATGCAGAACGGGCCGCCCGCCGCGCGGCGGTGCTGGTGACCGATCTCTCCGACGGCAGCAACCGGCTTGTCAAAGAGGGTGAGGCGGCCCCCGGATCGCTCGGGCCGGCCGTCGAACGGGCCTTCCGGACCGGGAAATCGACCACAGTCGAAACCGATGGGCGGGAATATTTCATCAACGCTCATTTGCCGCCGCCGAGGCTTGTCATGATCGGCGCGGTCCATATCTCGCAGGCGCTGGCGCCGATGGCGCAAATCGCCGGGTTCGACATGAGGGTCATTGACCCGAGAACCGCCTTTGCGACGGCGGAACGTTTTGAGGGCGTCGATCTTCAGGCCGAGTGGCCGGACGAAGCGCTGGAGGCGCGCCCGCTCGATCCGTTCACCGCGCTTGCCGCCGTCACACATGATCCGAAGATAGACGACGGCGCGCTGAAGGCGGCGCTGGATGCCGGGTGTTTTTACGTCGGCGCGCTCGGCAGCAGAAAAACCCATGCGAAACGTGTTGCACGGCTCTCGGAGCTTGGCGTCGAAGACGCCATGATCGCGCGGATCGCATCTCCGATCGGGCTGGACATCGGCGCCTCGAGCCCGCAGGAAATCGCCGTCGCGATCCTTGCCGAGGTCATTGCGGCGTTGCGCAAGAGAAAGGTGGCAGCCCATTGAAATTCGGACCCGTCAGGACATCGGAAGCGGTCGGCTGCGTGCTGGCGCACTCGCTCGCGGCCGGAAAGGTGCGTCTGAAGAAGGGGCGGGTGCTCTCGGCCGACGACATTTCCGCGTTGCAGGCCGAACAGGTCGAAAAGGTTGTCGTCGCCCGGCTGGAGCCCGATGATATCGGTGAGGACCGTGCCGCCGAGACGCTGGCCGCAGCGCTTGCGGCGACGCAGATAAGGGCCGGCAAAGCGGCCACCGGGCGGGTCAATCTGTTTGCCGTCACGAACGGCCTGTTTTGCGCCGATGCCGACATGGTCAACCGCTTCAACCGTATTGACCCGGCCATTACGCTGGCGACCATCGCCGACCATTCACAGGTGAGCGCCGGTGAAATGGTGGCGACCATCAAGATCATTCCGCTCGCGGTGTCCGGGCAAAGTCTGGATGCGGCGGTCGACGCGATATCGAAACCGCATATTCTTGCGCTGCGGCCGTTCCGCAAGGCGCGTGTCGGCCTCGTCGCGACGACATTGCCGTCGCTGAAGAGCTCCGTCATGGACAAGACGGCGCGGCTCCTGCAGGCGCGCCTTGATGCGTCGGAGAGCGTTCTGGCGGCCGAAAGGCGCGTGCCGCACGACGCCGCCGCCGTGGCCGGGGCGGTTTCCGACATCAAGACGCAGTGCGATGTGATCGTGGCGTTCGGCGCCTCGGCGATTGTCGATGGACAGGACGTTATTCCGGCAGGCATCCGGCTCGCTGGCGGCGGCGTCGATCATGTGGGCATGCCTGTCGACCCGGGAAACCTTCTTGTTCTTGGACATGTGGGTCCGGTACCCGTCATCGGCGCGCCCGGATGCGCGCGCAGTCCGAAGGAAAACGGCTTCGACTGGGTGCTGGCGCGCATCCTGGCGGGTCAGACACCGTCACCGGATGCAATCATGTCCATGGGGGTCGGCGGGCTGCTGAAGGAAATTCCAAGCCGGCCGCAACCGCGGCTTAAGGGAGACAGCGCCGGCAAGGCCGATCTTCCGGTGGAAGTCGTCGTGCTTGCGGCCGGGCGGGCCAGCCGTATGGGAGGGGCCCTGGAAGGACAAGCCCCGCATAAGCTGCTGGCGGAGTTCGACGGTGTGCCCCTGTTGCGCAAATCATGCCAGACGGCGCTGGCAAGCAAGGCTTCTGCCGTCACCGTGGTCGTCGGATATCGCGGCCAGGATATGTCCGCCGTTCTGGACGGCCTTGACGTGACCATCGCGCAGAATCCGGATTTCGAGGAAGGGATGGCATCGTCGCTGCGCTGCGGTGTGGCCTCGCTCGGCGATCGCAGTGCCGGCGCATTGATCATCCTGGCCGACATGCCGGCGATCGAGGCCGGGCATCTGGACGCGCTCATAACGGCGTTCAACAAGGCCGGCGGCGACGCGGTCATCCGCGCGGCAAGCGGTCAGGTGAGGGGCAATCCGGTCTTGCTGCCTCGCGCGACATTCGATGCCGTCATGCGCCTCGAAGGTGATACCGGTGCGCGTCAGATCGTTGCCGGTAGCGGCCTGAAAATCGTCGATGTCGATATCGGAGATGCCGCTCTGGTCGATGTCGATACGCGGCAGGCCGTTATTGACGCCGGCGGCGTCCTCAAGAACTGACCTGGGCCGCGGCCGCGAGCCCGCGATCGATATCGCTCAGAAGGTCAGCGGCATCCTCAAGGCCGATCTGCAGACGCAAAACGGGGCCCGTGTCCGGACCTTTGGCGATCGTGCGGTCCGCAAGCGAAACCTGCACCGCCAGGCTTTCATAGCCTCCCCAGGAATATCCCAGGCCGAAAATCTCCAGCGCGTCCAGAAACGCATGTGCTTTCCCGCGCTGCAGGTCGCGTGACGGCCCGCCGTCAAGCACGATCGAAAAAAGCCCGCTCGAGCCTTTGAAATCGCGTTTCCAGAGCGCATGGCCGGGGAAATCGGGAAGGGCGGGATGCAGGACATCGGTGACACCGGGTCGCCCTTGCAGTTCCCGCGCTATTTCAAGTGCCGAGCTCTGATGGCGTTCCAGTCTCACACCCATTGTGCGCAGTCCGCGAAGAACCTGGTAGCAGTCGTCCGGATTACCGCAGGCGCCGATTGAGGTGTAGCCGTCCTGCACGCCCTGCCAGCAGCGCTCATTGGCGGAAACCAGGCCGAGAAGCACATCGGCGTGCCCGCCCGGATATTTCGTGGCGGCATGGATGCTGATGTCGACACCGAAATCGAGCGGCCGGAAATAGAGCGGCGTTGCCCAGGTGTTGTCCATCATGACGATCGCGCCATGTCTGCGCGCGACTGCCGCAACTGCCGGGATGTCCTGTATCTCCATCGTGTTGGAGCCAGGCGATTCGGTAAACACAACCTTCGTATTGGGCTTAATGAGCGCCTCGATCCCGGCGCCGGCGAGCGGGTCGTAATAGGAGATCTCGATGCCGAGACGGCGCAGCATCGTGTCGCAGAAGCGGCGGGTCGGAAAATAGACGGAATCGACCACGAGCATATGGTCTCCCGCATCGAGGAAGGACAGCAGCGGCACCGTTACGGCGGCAAGGCCGGAAGGAACGATAATGGTGCCGGCCGATCCCTCCAGCTCGTTGATCGCGTTCGCGAGGGCGTCGGATGTCGGCGTGCCGTGGGTGCCGTAGGTATATTTCTGATCGCCGCTCGCCATGGTTGCGGCATCCGGGAACAACACCGTGGACGCCCGGGCAATTGGAGGATTGACAAAACCGTGAAATTCCAGCGGGTCGTTGCCGCTATGGGCAAGCCTCGTATTGTCGCCCCATTTCGACCGGTTGTCTGACTGTGTCATTGTTTTTCCTGCTATGTCTGTTTTGGCATGCCGGTTTACACCGTCGTCTGAAGGAGTTCAAAGGCCTGGCGGGTCACGGTCCGGGAAAAATTGGAAATTATGCCCAAATTGTCCTGCAACTTCGGCGCGTTTAACCAAAACCGGCAGGAATCGTCATATTTTGGATATATGGGCTTGATCCCACGCTAGAATTCGGAATGTAATAGCCATGTCGAGAACGTGCTTAAGAATAGCGGTATATTAACGCTGCATAGCGATCGCGTTCTCCGGGAGTGACAATACAGGGCAATCGAAAAGGTTATACAAATGACAAGAAAGATCCTGTCGGCAATCGTCGGCACAGCGGTATTGAGTCTTGCAGCCGGTACCGCATCGGCGGCGACTCTCGATGAAGTCAAATCGAAAGACTCGCTGCAATGCGGCGTGAGCCAGGGCCTGCCCGGGTTTTCCAATCCGGATCAGGACGGAAATTGGACCGGACTCGACGTTGATTTCTGCCGCGCTGTGGCCGCCGCTGTCTTCGGCGACGCGACGAAGGTGAAATTCACGCCACTGTCCGCCAAAGAGCGCTTTACCGCTCTGCAGTCGGGCGACATCGATGTTCTTTCGCGCAACACGACGTGGACCATGAGCCGCGACACGGCACTCGGTCTGAACTTCTCCGTCGTCAACTACTATGACGGACAGGGCTTCATGGTTCGCAAGGACATGGGCATCAATTCGGCTCTTGAGCTTTCCGGCGCGTCCATCTGCACGCAGACCGGCACGACCACGGAGCTGAACGTCGCGGACTATTTCCGGTCCAACAACATGGACTACGAACTGGTCGCATTTGAAAAGAACGACGAAGTGGTCGCGGCTTATGATGCCGGACGCTGCGATGTCTTCACCACCGACCAGTCGGGCCTTTATGCGAACCGTCTGAAGCTTGCGGAGCCGGATGCACACGTCGTGCTGCCGGAGATCATCTCCAAGGAGCCGCTTGGCCCGGCGGTTCGTCAGGGTGACGATCAGTGGCTGAACATCATCAAGTGGACGCATTTCGCAATGCTGAACGCCGAACAGCTCGGCATCACATCCGAAAATCTCGATGAGATGAAAAACAGCGACAACCCGTCGATCAAGCGTCTGCTTGGCACCGAGGGTGAGTTCGGTGGCGCCATCGGCCTCAGCAACGACTGGGCCTACAACATCATCAAGGAAGTCGGCAACTATGCCGAGGTATTCAACCGCAATGTCGGCCCGGACACACCATTGGCAATTGCCCGTGGTCTGAACGCCCAGTGGAACCAGGGCGGCCTGCAATACGGCCCCCCGATCCGCTAAAACAATATGTGCCCGGCTTTCTGACGATCGCCGGGCACATTGCTTACATAATGAATGAATCCGCCGGCAAGGCGGGCGTGGGGAATTGACAGGCCCGGCCGCGGAGAAGTCCTCGAGGCGCGGGTAGGAGATCAAACAATGGCTATGCAAGACGTTTCGCAGGGCGTCGGCCAGCCGAAGGTTGCTTTATTCAATGATCCGAAGGTGCGTGGCTGGGTCTACCAGATCGTGCTGCTGGTGATCATCGCATATCTGGCCGTTGTCGGCGTCCAGAACATGTTCGCAAACCTTGCGGCGCAGAACATTGCTTCCGGTTTCGGATTTATCGACCGAAATGCGGGCTTCGCCATCAGCCAATCGCTGATCGAATACAACCAGGCGGAATCGAGTTACGGCCGCGTCTATCTTGTCGGCCTGCTCAACACCATATCGGTCGCATTCGTCGGAATAATCGTTGCGACAATCCTCGGCTTCCTTATCGGGATCGCCAGACTTTCGCAAAACTACATCATCCGTCTCGTGGCTTCGGTCTATGTGGAAGTCTTCCGCAATATTCCCCTGCTGCTGCACATCTTCATCTGGTATTTCGGTGTGTTGCGTCTGTTGCCGGGCGCCAGGGAGGGCCTTGAGCTCGGTGCACTCGGCATGATCAACATTCGCGGCTGGTTTGCGCCAAAACCCATTCCG
>NZ_CFHWAF010000065.1:0-9900 GCF_984452065.1 Hoeflea sp.
TGAAAGTCGAAGTCCTTGAAGTCCACGACGGCGAGGAAGCCGGCATTAAATCCGCGACCCTGCTGGTCAAGGGTCACAACGCCTATGGCCGCTTGAAAACCGAATCCGGTGTGCACAGGCTGGTTCGGATTTCGCCCTTCGACAGCCAGGCGCGCCGCCACACCTCGTTTTCGTCCGTGTGGGTCTTTCCGGTTATCGACGACACGATCGAAATCGAAATACCGGAATCGGAGGTGCGCATTGACACCTACCGCGCGTCAGGCGCCGGCGGCCAGCACGTCAACACGACGGATTCGGCCGTTCGCATCACCCACATACCGACCAACATCGTGGTTCAGTGCCAGAACGAACGCTCGCAGCACAAGAACCGCGCAACGGCCTGGGAGATGCTGCGCTCGAGGCTTTATGAGGAAGAACTCAAGAAGCGCGAAGCCGAGGCCAGCGAGCAGGAAGCATCGAAGACGGAGATCGGCTGGGGCCACCAGATCCGTTCCTATGTGCTGCAGCCGTACCAGCTCGTGAAGGATTTGCGCACGGGCACCGAAAGCACAAGCCCGCAGGACGTTCTGGACGGCGACCTCGATGTCTTTATGGAATCGGCATTGGCGCATCGTGTCCACGGCAGCGACGCGGTGGTCGAAGACATCGAATAGTGCGTCGTTACACGGTCAGTTCGTTGCCGGCGTAAAGGCCATATCCCCGAACTCATCCACGTAGAGTTCCCATGTATCGGGTTCAGTTGCGGCCGGATCCTGTTTCAGATAGATGAACGTGACGAAACCGGGCTGGCTTGCAATGCCGGTCGAGTTTTCCGGCCGCATGTCGGTGATATAGGCATTGAGCTCCGTAAGGGCCTCGATCTCTTCCGTATCGATCACCGTTGGCCCCTCAGGCGCCAGCCAGATGCGCTGCAGGAACAGCCGGGACGTATTGTCCTGCGAGCGGATGGCAATGCTTCTGAAATAGCCGCGTCGCGGTTCCTTTGCGGCTTTTTCTTCATCGTTGCCGGTTTCCGCCCTGGCCTCGGCGTCTTCCTGCCACAAGCCGCCGCTGACAACGGCGAGAACCCGAACCGGGGTTGTCGTCGCCATGGCATCCGGTGTTTCCGCTGCCGACGCGGGACCCGACATCGGCATTGCCGATGCGATCAGCAATAAGAAACTGCAGAAAAGGGCGGGCAGGGGGTTTCTGCTTTTCATAGTCCTGTTGCTCCCTGGGCATATACCTTGGGTCGCTGATCAGTAGAGAAACTGTTCGGCGAGAATGCGGTCGTCCCAGCTGTGATCCGGATCGGACAGGATGCGCGCCGTTACCTTGTCGGATTCCCGGATCATGACGGAGCCGACGGATTTGACTTCCGTATGGTCGGCAACGGCGTTGACCGGCCGCTTGTCGCCTTCGAGAACTTCGATCTCGACCGTGACCCGGTTGGGCAGCAGCGCGCCCCGCCAGCGACGAGGCCGGAAGGGTGAAACCGGTGTGAGCGCCAGCAATGGCGCCTCCAGCGGCAGGATTGGTCCGTGCGCCGAGAGATTATAGGCCGTCGATCCGGCCGGCGTTGCGACCATGAGTCCGTCGCAGATGAGTTCTTCAAGCCGCACCCTGCCATCGACAAGCACTTTGAGCTTTGCGGCCTGATAGGATTGGCGAAGCAGCGAGACCTCGTTGATCGCATAAGCCCTGACCGCATTGCCCTCCCAATCGGTCGCCACCATCTCCAGCGGGCGAATGTGGTGTTCGACGGCGACCTGGATCCGCTCGCGCAGGCCGTCTTCGCGATATTCGTTGAGCAGAAAGCCGACCGATCCCTGGTTCATCCCGTAGATCAGCTTTCCCGCATCCATCGTGTCGTGCAGGGTCTGCAGCATGAAACCGTCGCCGCCGAGCGCGACGATCACATCCGCCTCATTCGGGTCCGTCTGCCCGTAGAGCGACGCCAGGTGGCTGGCCGCCTCGCGGGCGCCGTCCGCATCGCTCGAAATGAAGGAAAGGGATGATAGGCTACGGGTCATATCCTGCTTTTTCAGACGGTTGCGACGACCATAACATGGCCAGAACCGCCGCGTTTCACAAGGTCTTGATGCCGTTGACGCGCATAAAGGCGCGTCTTTGCGTTTATTTTACTTTACTCATGCAGACTTTATGCTAATTGCACCGCATTGCCCTTGTAGCTCAGTTGGTAGAGCACCTGATTTGTAATCAGGGGGTCGGGAGTTCGAGTCTCTCCGGGGGCACCATTAAGTTTTTGAATTGTTTGTGGTTCGAGCAGACCATGCGTTACAACTGCTGCTCGGGGTTAAGCCAATTCACTGTTTCTTGGTTAGTCGAAGTTTGAACCACCTAACCAAATCGTCGAAATCGATGCACTCTGTGGCTACATCCACAACCAAATCGTCGACCGGTTCGTCATCTCGAATGTTGAGCTCGTATCCGCTGCGATCAATTAGGATTTCTACCAAGAGCCAAGCAGTCCGTTTGTTTCCATCGACAAACCCGTGATTTCGAACAACACCTTGAAGCAATGCCGCTGCCTTTTTTGAAATTGGGCGAAAATAACCGGAGTAAGGACGATTGACCGCTGATTCAATTAGAGCGAGGCTTATTACACCTCTCCGACCGGGTTGAATTTTCATGGCTGCATCATGTGCGATGAATGCATCGGCCACGGTTAGTTTATAGTGGCGGCTAGCGATCAGCTAAACGCTTCAACGCCGCATGGCGTTTTGAAGAAGCTTCCTTCACAACCGTGTGTGATTTTGCTCTTGCTTTGGACAGGCCCTTTTCAGTCTTGACAGTCATAATACGGCCAGATGCAGAGTCCCTGACAACCCATCCATCTTTCAACGACGTCTTTTTCGATTTAGCCGACATCTATATATCCAAACTTATATTCGTATGAGGGTTTTATAACTCACACTTCATTTTTGTGCCAATGCCTGTTGTTATCTTGATATCGCTATTATCAAACTAAAATGCGAGATATCGGAGGGAGTATACGTTTTCAATTCACGATCTGTTCCCGGCCCGATCGGGGTGTTCCGGCAAAAAAGAAACGGGGAGCATTGATTTTACTGAGTAATTTCGTTTGACATATGATTTGTAATCAGGGGGTCGGGAGTTCGAGTCTCTCCGGGGGCACCATTATCCCAGAATCCTGTTGGAAAAATGCTGGTCAGTCGAACATGGCGTTCGGCAGCAACAGGGCGATATCGGGCACGATGACCAGAATAACCAGGGCGATCGCCATGGCGAGCCAGAACGGCATGATGCCGGCGAAGATGGTCTCCATCTTCACGTCCGGAACGATGCTCTTGACCACGAAGACATTGACGCCGATCGGCGGCGAAATCAGGCCCATTTCCAGCACGATCACCATAATCACGCCAAGCCAGATGGGGTCGAAGCCGAGCGACACGATCAGCGGAAAGACGATCGGCAGGGTTATGACGAGCAGCGACAGGCCCTCGATGAACATGCCAAGCACCACATAGCCGAGCAGGATGATCGCCAGCGTTCCATAGGCGCCGAGCGCCAGCCCGGCCATGCCGGCGGCAATGGTATCGGGCAGATGCGAAAGGGCGACGAACGGCGCGAAGACGTTGGCGCCGATGAGAATGAAGAAGGCCATGCCCGTGGTGCGCAGCGTCTCGGCGCTGGCGTCCCACAGCGTGCGCAGGGTGCATTTGCCGCGCGCAATCAGCATCAGCAGGGCAAAACAGGCGCCGACCCCGGCCGCTTCGACCGGGGTGAAAAAGCCGGTATAGATGCCGCCGATCGTGATCAGGATGATGGTCACGATGCCGGTCGCCCGCAGCATGCCGGAGAATTTCTCACGCAGGTTGAACACAGGTCCTTTGGGCCCTTCTTCCGGCGCAATCAGAGTGATGAGGGCGATTGCCACCAGAAACAGCGTGGTCAGCAACAAACCGGGCAGGACGCCGGCCATGAACAAACGGCCGATGGATTCCTCGGTGAGGACCGCATAGATGACGAAGCCCGTGGACGGCGGGATCAGAATGCCCAGCGTGCCGCCGGCGGCGACGGAGCCGGTCGCCAGTCTTGCGCCGTAGCGGTAGCGGCGCATCTCCGGGTAGGCGACCTTGCCCATGGTGACGGCCGAGGCGATGGACGAGCCGGAAAGGGCGGCAAATCCGGCGCAGCCGAGAATGGTTGCGGCGGCCAGCCCGCCGCGCAGATGGCCGATCAGCCGATAGGCGGCATCGAAGAGGTCGCGGCTCAGCCCGGCGGCCGATGCAAGGTTGCCCATCAGGATGAACAGCGGAATGATCGACAGCTCATAGACGGTAACCGTCGCAAAGACCTGGCCGCTGAGCGTATAGGCCGCGGCCTGGAAACCGGACAGAAGGATGGTGCCGCCGAAGCCGACAGCCAGCAGCGCGATGGCCACCGGGGTTCCCAGCGCCATCAGCGCGAACAGCACGCCGAAGCCGGCAAGGCCCAAAAGCTCAGTGCTCATGACGCCCGCTTTCGGTGAGCAGCAACAGCGCCGAAAGAGCACCGCCGGCGGCGATGGCGTAATAGGACGTGTCGAGCGGCAATTGAAGCAGCAGCGTGGTCTCGGCAAACCGGGCGGCCTCCCGGGCATTGAGGAAGGCCCGCCAGGCGAGATAGCCCATCATCAGCGAGCCGGCGACGGACACCGTCAGGTCGATCGGGCGGCGCAGCCGGTCCGGGAACAAAGCCACCAGCGTGGTGATGGCGATCACCCGGCCGGCAAGCACGCACAGCGGCAGGCTGATCGACACCGCGACGGACAGGATGATCTGAGTGTAATCATTGGCGCCGAATATCGGCGCGTCGAACAGCGAGCGCAGCAGCGCATCGCCGACCGACAGGAACATCATGGCGAACACCGTGACCGCGCCGCAGGCAATCAGCGGCGCTTCCAATCGCCGCCGCCAGCCGTCCGGATAATCCGGCCGGCCGTCGTTCTCCTGGTCTTCGGACACCTCCTATTGTCCGGAGAACCCGGCGATGATCTCACGGGCGTTGGCGCCCGTTTCCTTCGAGGTCTTTTCAATCAACGCCTCAAGCGCGCCGGCCATGGCGGCCCGAAATTCGGCATCCGCCGCTGCGTCGATCTCGATGATCTCGACGTCGCTGTCGCGGGCGAGCTGGATGCCGGCCTGACCGGCTTCGTAGAAGGCTTTGGCGCCGCGCAGGCTTAAGTTGCGCCCGGTGAGTTCATCGAGCTTGGCCTTGTGCTCGTCGCTCAGCGCGTCCCAGCTCTGCTTGTTCATCAGCAGGTAGAAGCTGTCGACGGCGGAGGGAATGTTGATCGTGGCATATCTGCCGGTCTCGTTGAGCTTGTAGGAACGGATGCCCGAGGGCCCGATCATGACGGCGTCGATGACGCCCGTGTTCATGGCGTTGTAGATGTCCGGCGTCGGCATGGAGACCGGAATGCCGCCCCAGGCCTTGACCACCTCCGCCATCACCGGATTGGGCGTACGGATCTTCAGCCCCTTGATATCGGCCAGCGAGCGGACCGGTTTGGCGCCGGTGATCAGCACGGACGGGTTGTTGGCCCACAGGCCGAGCAGCTTGGTCTCGGCATATTCGTCCTCGATGGCCGCGAGATTATCCCACAACGCGTTGGTCGCCTCCTCGCCGCTCTTGAACAGGCCGGGCATGTGCACCATCACGGTCTTGTCGAACCGGGTCGGCGTGTAGGCGGGAATGCCGAAGACGATATCCGCGACGCCGGTGACGACGCGCTTGTATTGCTGCACCGGACCTTTGCCGAGTTCGCCTGCGGGATAGATGCGGATCGTCAATTCGCCGCCCGTCGCCTCGGACAGTTCCTCCGAAAGCGGCGTCATCACGCCACGGTCCATCGGATGCATCGGCGGCATGAAATGCGCCGCCTTGAGCTCTTCGGAGTAAGCCGTGCCGGCGACGGACAGGACCGCGGTTCCGGCGATGGCTGTCATCGCAATCATGGCGTATGTCACGCCGCCAGAGTATTTCATGATGTCACCTCCCGGAACAAATCATTTGTCATCAATGAAAATAGTTATCTTTGTTAACGAAATAATCGGCGCTGACGGTGACCCTGTCAACGGGGTGCGTCGCGACGTTACCCCCGCAAGCCGGAAAAACAGGTTTTCGCACTCGATTGAGACAACCCGCCACGTAGAAATACGAATTGGCAGAGGCGGGCTCGTGCGATTATGACCTCCATGGGAGGATGGTGCCGAAGAACAATTACGGCAAGGTGCTGAAGACCGAATTGCGCCGCCGTCTGGGTGAAGAGGACTGAACCGCATGCCGCAGGGCATTCTTGAGGGAGAAACAGCCCTTGCCGTGATCGGCGTGACAGGACCGGAACGGCGATTCGGCCGGATGGTCGAACCGGCTATGTGCGGTCCAGATAACGGTGTGCCGCGTAAAGCGAAACAGCCGCGGCGTTCGAGACGTTGAGCGACTTGATGGCGCCGGGAACGTCGAGCCGGGCCAGCCGTTTGACGGTCTGACGCGTCTTTTGCCTCAAACCCTTGCCTTCGGCGCCGAGAACAAGGGCGATCCGGTCGCCGCTGAAGGTCGCTTCAAGCTGCTCCTCGCCTTCCGAGTCGAGCCCGATCGTCAGGAAACCGCTCCGGTTCAGCTCATCGATGGCCTCGGCGAGATTGACCACCTGTATATGTGAGATCAGCTCCAGCGCGCCGGATGCGGATTTCGCCAGGACGCCGGTTTCCTGTGGACTGTGCCGCATTGTGGTGATCAGCGCGCCCGCACCCATTGCCACCGCCGAGCGCATGATCGCGCCGACATTGCGCGGGTCGGTGACCTGATCGAGAACCAGCAGCAGGGGACTATCCGTCAGATCCGAGATGCGCCGTGCCTTCAGCGGTTTTGCCTCGATGACCACACCCTGATGGATGGCATCGCCGGAGAGCAGTTTGTCGAGGGCCGCGGGGGCAACGGTTTCGACGGGGAAGGGCAGTGTGTCCGCCTCACCGATATCGAGCCGCGCGAGGGCGTTGCGCGTCACGGACATGCGTTTGATCGACCGCTTCGGGTTGTTGACCGCGGCACGAACCGTGTGCAGACCGTAGAGCAGCACGGTCGCGGGCGCCGCGCTCCCGGTCTGCGCCGCCTTCGCATCGCGGTAGGCCCGGCGCCGTTTGGCAAAGTGGCTGTCGCGCGCGCTTTTCCTGTCGGTGTCGCCTTTGTTCATCGTCGCACTTATAGAACCGGCCGTGGTTCTTGCAAGGTGCAATGTGGCCTCACGAGCGGGCGGATTTCACGGCATCGGACAAAGCGGAAAAATTCCGCAGGTGCGTGTTGACAGAAACTGGCCGTACGGTCATAACCCCGGCGCAGATTCACCGGCGTTTGCAAGGTGGATCGGTCAATTGCTTGTCACTTGACCCCGTCAGTGGAATGGAGGGGTGCCTGAGCGGTTAAAAGGGGCGGACTGTAAATCCGTTGGCTATGCCTACGCTGGTTCGAATCCAGCCCCCTCCACCATCTCCACTGACCCATGCGGGTATAGCTCAATGGTAGAGCAGCAGCCTTCCAAGCTGAATATGCGGGTTCGATTCCCGCTACCCGCTCCAACTGCCCGTCAAAGTTCCAATGCAGGATAACGCGCCGCACCCGGCCCGTCGGCAATTTGGTCTTGCTTCCAGACGCTTAAAGTCCTATGTCGCCATCGATCATCTGGGTTGCTTCGCCGGGAGCGCCCGATCTTGAGCGCCTAAATGCAATCTTTGAGTATGACAGGACTGGAATATCATGGCGAAAGGCAAGTTTGAGAGAAATAAGCCGCATGTTAACATTGGCACGATTGGTCATGTTGACCATGGCAAGACGTCTTTGACGGCGGCGATTACGAAGTTCTTTGGCGACTTCAAGGCTTATGATGAGATTGACGGCGCGCCTGAAGAGCGCGCCCGCGGCATCACGATTTCGACGGCGCACGTCGAGTATGAGACGGATGCGCGCCACTACGCCCATGTCGACTGCCCCGGCCATGCCGACTATGTGAAGAACATGATCACCGGTGCGGCCCAGATGGACGGCGCCATTCTTGTCGTGTCGGCCGCCGACGGCCCGATGCCGCAGACACGTGAGCACATTCTTCTTGCCCGTCAGGTGGGTGTTCCGGCGATTGTCGTGTTCCTGAACAAGGTCGACCAGGTTGACGACGAGGAACTGCTTGAGCTTGTCGAGATGGAAGTGCGTGAGCTTCTGGACACCTATGAGTTCCCCGGCGACGATATTCCGATCGTCAAGGGCTCTGCGCTTGCTGCTCTTGAGGACAGCAACAAGGAGATCGGCGAGGATGCCGTTCGTGAACTGATGGCGCAGGTTGACGAATATATTCCGACGCCGGAGCGTCCGATTGACCAGCCCTTCCTGATGCCGATCGAGGATGTGTTCTCGATTTCGGGTCGTGGTACGGTTGTGACGGGCCGTGTCGAGCGCGGTATTATCAATGTCGGCGACGAGATTGAGATTGTCGGCATCCGCGACACGACGAAGACGACGTGCACGGGTGTTGAGATGTTCCGCAAGCTTCTTGACCAGGGTCAGGCCGGCGACA
Source organism: Hoeflea sp. (assembly GCF_984452065.1). Classification (NCBI taxonomy): domain Bacteria; kingdom Pseudomonadati; phylum Pseudomonadota; class Alphaproteobacteria; order Hyphomicrobiales; family Rhizobiaceae; genus Hoeflea; species Hoeflea sp. Next base: position 8,573 of record NZ_CFHWAF010000065.1, read on the forward strand.
ATATCGGCGCGCTGCTTCGCGGTGTTGATCGCGATGGAGTGGAGCGCGGTCAGGTTCTTTGCAAGCCCGGCTCAGTGACGCCGCACACGAAGTTCAAGGCCGAGGCTTATATTCTGACGAAGGAAGAGGGTGGGCGTCATACGCCTTTCTTCACCAACTACCGTCCTCAGTTTTACTTCCGCACGACGGATGTGACGGGTGTTGTGACGCTTCCCGAGGGCACCGAGATGGTGATGCCGGGCGACAATGTGACGGTTGACGTTGAACTGATCGTTCCGATTGCGATGGAAGAGAAGCTCCGCTTTGCCATCCGCGAGGGCGGCCGTACCGTCGGCGCCGGCATCGTCGCAAGCATCACGGAGTGATGCGGCGCGGGCCGAAAGCTGCCGACGCACTTAAGATGGGCAAAAGGCGCGCAAGCGCGTTTTGCCGCGGCGCCGGCATCGTCGCAAGCATCACGGAGTGATGCGGCGCGGGCCGAAAGCTGCCTCTGAATTGAGACGTGAAACATGCAACCAGATGCGCCGGGAAACCGGCGCATTTTGATTCGGTCAGGCTGGACCAAATTTGTGAAGCGGCGCATCACTTGATGCTTGAACCGCAAGGCAAATGAAGTTAAACCGCCTCACGGCCGATAGGGGTATAGCTCAGTTGGTAGAGCGACGGTCTCCAAAACCGTAGGTCGGGAGTTCGAGCCTCTCTGCCCCTGCCATTGATTTTTTTTGGATTGTGTGGATTTGACGGCATCATTTCGCAGATCATCAATTATTGAAACATTTCCTCACAAAACTCTTGTGGTTTTTGAAATCGATGATTATTAAGGAAAAAAACAGACACGCGGCGCGTGGGGCTGGGCGGTCCTTTTTACGCGCCGTAAACGCGTGAGCGGCTCATGGCATCAAAAACGAATCCATTTGCGTTTCTGCAGCAAGTACGCGCCGAAACGTCGAAAGTAACTTGGCCCTCTCGGCGGGAGACGATGATCTCGACGCTGATGGTCCTTGTCATGGTGATCCTGGCGGCAGCGTTTTTCTTTGCGGCCGATCAACTTCTGGGCTGGCTCGTCGGGCTTGTCCTGAACGTTGGCGGTTAGTGCGGGCAGGAGACAGTAATGGCAGCGCGTTGGTACATCGTCCACGCATATTCGAATTTTGAGAAGAAGGTGGCCGAGTCCATCGAGGAGCAGGCGCGCGCCAAGGGTCTGGAGCATCTGTTCGAGAAAATCCTCGTGCCGACGGAAAAGGTCGTCGAGGTCCGGCGCGGCCGCAAGGTCGATTCGGAGCGCAAGTTTTTTCCGGGCTACGTGATGGTGCGGGCCGATCTGACCG
>NZ_CFHWAF010000065.1:9910-25540 GCF_984452065.1 Hoeflea sp.
TGGGTTGCCGCCTTCGCCGCCGCGGGCGCGGTAGCCGATCTGACCGATGAGGCTTACCACCTCATCAAGAATACGCCGAAGGTGACGGGTTTCCTGGGCTCCGACAACAAGCCGGTGCCGATACCTGACTCCGAGGCCGAACAGATTTTGACGCAGGTGCAGGAAGGCGTCGACCGGCCGAAGCCTTCCATATCCTTCGAGATCGGCGAGCAGATCCGTGTATCGGACGGTCCGTTCGCATCCTTCTCGGGCACCGTGCAGGAAGTCGACGAGGAGCGTTCGCGGCTCAAGGTGGAGGTTTCCATCTTCGGTCGGGCGACGCCGGTCGAACTGGAATACGCTCAGGTCGAGAAGGTCTGAGTGTCGGCAGGGAAACCTGCGCCCCGCGTGGGAGATGTAAGAGGCATAGCCGGCCTTTTTGTCGAACCACGCAACCGCAGCCGCCGGACAGACCGGCAGCCGGCCCGGATCGCAGCTTCGGCTGTGCCGGACCGGAGACATTGAAACGGACCGCTCCGGCGGTTCCTCATGTAAAGGCAGAGTGAGAAATGGCTAAGAAAGTTGCAGGTCAGCTCAAGCTGCAGGTCCCGGCAGGCGCCGCGAATCCGTCGCCGCCGATCGGTCCTGCGCTTGGTCAGCGCGGCATCAACATCATGGAATTCTGCAAGGCCTTCAATGCGGCCACGCAGGAGATGGAGAGAAACGCGCCGATCCCGTGCGTGATCACCTATTATCAGGACAAGTCCTTCACCTTCACGATGAAGCAGCCGCCTGTCAGCTACTACCTGAAGAAGGAAGCGAAGCTGAAATCCGGTTCCAGCGAACCGGGCCGCACAACGGCAGGCTCCATCACCAAGGCGCAGGTGCGCACCATTGCCGAAGCAAAGATGCAGGATCTGAACGCCGCTGACGTCGAGGGCGCAATGGCCATGGTCGAGGGTTCCGCCCGCTCCATGGGACTGGAAGTGACGGGATAAGACAATGGTCAAACTTGCAAAACGTACACAGAAGGTCCGCGACGGCATCGAGCCGACAAGGCTTTACGATCTGAGCGAGGCCGTATCGCTGGTCAAGGAACGTGCCACCGCCAAGTTCGATGAGACAATCGAAGTGGCGATGAATCTCGGCGTCGACCCGCGCCACGCGGATCAGATGGTTCGCGGCGTCGTCAATCTGCCGAACGGGACGGGACGGTCGGTCCGCGTTGCCGTCTTTGCGCGCGATGCGAAAGCAGAAGAAGCCAAGGCCGCCGGCGCCGATGTTGTCGGCGCGGAAGAGCTGGTGGAAAAGGTACAGGGCGGAGAGATCGATTTCGACCGCTGCATTGCAACGCCCGACATGATGCCGCTGGTCGGCCGTCTCGGCAAGGTGCTCGGCCCGCGCGGCATGATGCCCAATCCGAAGGTCGGAACCGTGACCGCCGATATTGCCGCTGCGGTAAATGCCTCAAAAGGCGGCGCGGTGGAGTTCCGTGTCGAAAAGGCCGGTATCGTGCATGCCGGCGTCGGCAAGGCCTCGTTTGACGAGAAGGCGATTGAAGAAAATGTTCGCGCCTTTGCCGATGCCGTTGTCAAAGCCAAGCCGAGCGGCGCGAAGGGCAATTATGTCAAGCGCGTCGCGATTTCGTCCACCATGGGCGCCGGCGTGAAGATTGATCCGTCCAGCCTGGCATCCGCCTGACGCTGAACGGAAACTGGCCGGCTCTTGCCGGCCTGACGCGTTTTCCGGCCTTCGGGCCGGAAAATTCCGGACCTGAAAGTCCGGAACTCCTGTCCGAGATTGTGGGTGGTTCGCCTTAATCATCCGGCCCGCATGAGACAGGTAAGATCCGAAATTCATGCGCTGTGCGCACGGCATTCGGTTCGAGCCTTCTTTGCCTTGTGTCGGCCGATACGGCCCGGCGCGAGGGGACAGGATCCTCAAGCGTCGCTTGCGGGTCGCAAATGGCCCCGGGCGGCAAGGCAAAACCCGGCAGGCACCGTGAATGGGCCTGTCAACTGGAGAGTGGCAGTGGAAAGAGCGGAAAAACGCGAATTCGTCACGGCTATGAACGAGGTCTTCAAGACCACCGGTTCCATCGTCGTGGCCCACTATGCCGGTCTTTCGGTTGCGCAGATGAGCGATCTTCGCTCGCGGATGCGTGAAGCCGGAGGCACCGTCAAAGTCGCGAAGAACCGCCTGGTCAAAATTGCTCTTCAGGGCACGGAGTCGGAAGGGATTACCCATCTTTTCCAGGGACAGACCGTCATCGCCTACAGCGATGATCCTGTAACAGCTCCGAAAGTGGCCGTCGATTTCGCCAAGACCCATGACAACCTCGTGGTCCTCGGCGGAGCGATGGGAGCAACGGAACTCGACGTGAACGGTGTGAAGGCGCTGGCCTCGCTGCCGTCCATTGACGAGCTGCGTGCGAAGATTGTCGGCATGATCAACACGCCGGCGACACGCATCGCACAGGTTGTCGGCGCACCGGCCGGCCAGCTTGCGCGCGTTGTCAACGCTTATGCCCGGAAGGACGAAGCCGCCTAGGCGGAACTTCGCTGTTCATACCAGTTCGAACCGAACGTGTAAGGAAACTAGATTATGGCTGATCTTGCAAAGATCGTTGAAGACCTTTCGAACCTGACTGTCCTGGAAGCTGCGGAGCTGTCCAAGATGCTCGAAGAGCATTGGGGCGTTTCTGCTGCCGCACCGGTGGCCGTTGCCGCCGCTGCTGCAGGTGGTGGCGACGCTGCCGCTGCCGAAGAAAAGGACGAGTTTGACGTTGTTCTGACCGAAGCCGGCGACAAGAAAATCAACGTCATCAAGGAAGTCCGTGCCATCACGGGTCTTGGCCTGAAAGAAGCCAAGGACCTCGTTGAAGGCGCTCCGAAGCCGGTCAAGGAAGGCGTTGCCAAGGCCGAAGCCGAGGAGATCAGGACGAAGCTCGAAGAGGCTGGCGCCAAAGTCGAGCTCAAATAAGCGGTTTGACCGTGTCGGGGCGGAGCCGTCGATCGGCTCCGCCTTCGGTGCTGTCTGACTGTTGGACCGATTACCCAAGCGCCCGAAAACGGCTCTTGGGTAATGGGTTCTCAAAGACCCTTTATTCGAAGCCCCCTGGCCAGAGGCTTCGTCAGTTGCAGGCCCGGATGCAAAACACAAGGAGCGACGATGGCTCAGACCCTTTCGTTTAACGGTCGCAGGCGCGTACGCAAGTTTTTTGGGAAAATCCCCGAGGTCGCCGAGATGCCGAACCTTATTGAGGTTCAGAAGGCATCCTACGACCAGTTTTTAATGATTGACGAGCCTGAGGGCGGTCGTCCGGATGAGGGTCTTCAGGCGGTATTCAAATCCGTCTTCCCGATTTCGGATTTTTCCGGCGCCTCGATGCTCGAATTCGTATCCTATGAATTCGAACCGCCGAAATTCGATGTTGAGGAGTGCCGTCAGCGCGATCTGACCTATGCGGCGCCCCTGAAGGTGACGCTGCGCCTGATCGTCTTCGATATCGACGAGGACACCGGCGCGAAGTCCATCAAGGACATCAAGGAGCAGAACGTCTATATGGGCGACATGCCGCTGATGACCGACAACGGCACGTTCATCGTCAACGGCACGGAACGGGTCATCGTGTCCCAGATGCACCGCTCGCCGGGCGTGTTCTTCGATCACGACAAGGGCAAGAGCCACTCCTCCGGCAAATTGCTTTTCGCCGCCCGCGTCATTCCCTATCGCGGTTCCTGGCTCGACATCGAGTTCGACGCCAAGGACATCGTGCATGCCCGCATCGACCGCCGCCGCAAGATCCCGGCCACATCGCTCCTTATGGCGCTCGGCATGGATCCGGAGGATATCCTCGATACGTTCTACAGCCATTCGACCTACACCCGCGAGGGCGAGGGCTGGCGCATTCCCTTCCAGCCGGACGTGCTGAAGGGCACGAAGGCCATCGCGGACCTGATCGATGCCGACAGCGGCGAGGTTATCGCCGAAGCCGGCAAGAAGCTGACCCCGCGTTTCCTTCGTCAGCTCGACGAAAAGGGCGTCAAGGCGCTGAAATGCACCGATGAAGATCTTTACGGCTCCTATCTGGCGCGTGACATCGTCAATATGGAAACCGGCGAGATTTACCTCGAAGCCGGTGACGAACTGGACGAGAAGACGCTGCCGGTGCTGATCGAGGCGGGCTTCGAGGAAATTCCGGTTCTCGACATCGACCACGTGAACGTGGGCGGCTACATCCGCAATACGCTGGCTGCCGACAAGAACGAGAACCGCCAGGACGCATTGTTCGACATATACCGGGTCATGCGCCCGGGCGAGCCGCCGACCATGGAATCGGCCGAGGCGATGTTCACCTCGCTGTTCTTCGATCCCGAGCGTTACGACCTTTCCTCCGTCGGTCGCGTCAAGATGAACATGCGTCTTGATCTCGACGCCGAGGATACGGTTCGCGTTCTGCGCAAGGAAGATATCCTCGCTGTGGTCAAGACCCTGGTTGAGCTGCGCGACGGCACGGGCGAGATTGACGACATCGACAATCTCGGAAACCGTCGTGTGCGTTCCGTCGGCGAGCTGATGGAAAACCAGTACCGTCTCGGTCTGCTGCGCATGGAGCGTGCCATCAAGGAGCGCATGTCGTCCATCGAGATCGACACGGTCATGCCGCAGGATCTGATCAACGCCAAGCCGGCCGCCGCGGCGGTGCGCGAGTTTTTCGGGTCCTCGCAGCTCTCGCAGTTCATGGACCAGGTGAACCCGCTGTCGGAAATTACCCACAAGCGCCGCCTTTCGGCACTTGGACCGGGTGGCCTGACCCGCGAGCGCGCCGGCTTCGAGGTGCGCGACGTGCACCCGACGCACTATGGCCGCATCTGTCCGATCGAGACGCCGGAAGGCCCGAATATCGGCCTGATCAACTCGCTGGCGACCTTTGCCCGGGTCAACAAATACGGCTTCATCGAAAGCCCGTACCGGCGCATCGTCAAAGGCAAGGTCACCAATGACGTCATGTATCTGTCGGCAATGGAAGAGGCGAAATATCATGTCGCCCAGGCCAATGCGACGCTCAACAAGGACGGCTCCTTTGCCGAGGAATTTGTCGTCTGCCGCTATGCCGGCGATGTGATGCTGGCGCCGCGCGACTCCATCGAACTGATGGACGTTTCGCCGAAACAGCTCGTTTCCGTTGCCGCCGCGCTCATTCCGTTCCTTGAGAATGACGACGCCAACCGCGCGCTTATGGGATCGAACATGCAGCGTCAGGCCGTGCCGCTGGTGCGCGCCGAAGCGCCCTTCGTCGGAACCGGCATGGAGCCGGTCGTTGCCCGCGATTCCGGTGCCGCCATTGCGGCCCACCGCACGGGTGTGGTCGATCAGGTGGACGCGACGCGTATCGTTATTCGTGCGACCGAGGAACTTGATCCGTCCAAATCGGGCGTCGACATCTACACGCTGCAGAAGTTCCAGCGTTCGAACCAGAACACGTGCATCAACCAGCGTCCGCTCGTGAATGTCGGCGACCAGATCCAGAAGGGCGATATCATCGCCGACGGACCGTCGACGGATCTCGGCGATCTGGCGCTCGGCCGCAACGTGCTCGTCGCCTTCATGCCCTGGAACGGCTACAACTACGAGGACTCGATCCTTCTTTCCGAGCGTATCGTCCGCGACGATGTCTTCACCTCGATCCACATCGACGAGTTCGAGGTCATGGCGCGCGACACCAAGCTCGGCCCGGAAGAGATCACGCGCGATATTCCGAACGTATCGGAAGAGGCGCTGAAGAACCTCGACGAGGCAGGCATCGTCTATATCGGCGCGGAAGTCTCGCCCGGCGACATTCTGGTCGGCAAGATCACGCCGAAGGGCGAGAGCCCGATGACGCCGGAAGAAAAGCTCCTGCGGGCCATCTTCGGCGAGAAGGCGTCGGACGTGCGCGACACATCCATGCGCATGCCGCCCGGAACTTTCGGCACCGTTGTCGAAGTGCGCGTCTTCAACCGCCATGGCGTGGAAAAAGACGAGCGTGCGATGGCGATCGAGCGCGAGGAAATCGAGCGTCTGGCGAAGGACCGCGACGACGAACAGGCGATCCTCGACCGCAACGTCTATGGCCGGCTGTCCGACATGCTTTCTGGCAAGAAGGCGGTGGCCGGGCCCAAGGGCTTCAAGAAGGGCACCAAGCTCGGCGCCGAGGTCATGCAGGAATATCCCCGCTCGCAGTGGTGGATGTTCGCTGTCGACAATGAAAAGCTCCAGGGCGAGATCGAAGCGTTGCGCGCCCAGTATGACGAATCCAAGAAGCGGCTGGAGCAGCGCTTCATGGACAAGGTCGAAAAGGTCCAGCGCGGCGACGAGATGCCTCCGGGCGTCATGAAGATGGTCAAGGTCTTCGTTGCCGTGAAGCGCAAGGTGCAGCCCGGCGACAAGATGGCCGGCCGTCACGGCAACAAGGGCGTGATTTCGCGCATCGTGCCGATCGAGGACATGCCGTTCCTCGAGGACGGCACCCATGTCGACATCGTGCTCAACCCGCTTGGCGTGCCGTCGCGCATGAATGTCGGACAGATCCTCGAGACCCATCTGGGATGGGCCTGTGCCGGCATGGGCCAGCGCATCGGCGAGATGCTCGACGCCTATAAGGGCGGCGGCAATATCAAGCCCCTGCGCGCGACCATTGACGATGTGATCGGAGCCGGTCCGAAAGGTGAGCCGGTCTCCAAATATGACGACGATTCCATCGTCCGCCTGGCCGAACAGACCAAGCGCGGCGTGTCCATCGCGACGCCGGTCTTCGACGGCGCTGTCGAAGCCGACGTCAACGAGATGCTGACAAAGGCCGGGCTGCAGGAATCCGGTCAGTCGACGCTCTATGACGGGCGCACGGGTGAAGAGTTCGACCGGCAGGTCACGGTTGGCTACATCTATATGCTGAAGCTCAACCACCTTGTCGACGACAAGATCCACGCCCGTTCGATCGGTCCGTACTCGCTTGTCACGCAGCAGCCGCTGGGCGGCAAGGCCCAGTTCGGCGGTCAGCGCTTCGGCGAGATGGAGGTCTGGGCCCTCGAAGCCTACGGCGCGGCCTACACCCTGCAGGAAATGCTGACGGTGAAATCCGACGACGTGGCCGGACGCACGAAGGTCTACGAGGCGATCGTCCGCGGCGACGATACGTTCGAGGCCGGCATTCCGGAGAGCTTCAACGTTCTCGTCAAGGAAATGCGTTCGCTTGGCCTTAACGTCGAACTGGAAAACACCCGCGTCGATCCGGAGATGGATCAGGACGCGGAACAGCTGCCGGACGCGGCTGAATAAACTATGCGGCGCGCCGGAACCGGCGCGCTGCCCCGCATCGAGGCCAAAGGCGCGGGACGGCATTCAAGGCGGCAGACTATTTCAGGCGGAAGGCGGCAAGGCAGGCTGGGTCGCAAACCGCCCAAAAGGGGCCAGGCCCCACGAAGGAGACAGGCATGAACCAAGAGGTCATGAACCTTTTCAATCCGCAGACTCCGGTGCAGACGTTCGATTCCATCCGGATATCGATTGCATCGCCGGAGAAGATACTCTCCTGGTCCTACGGCGAGATCAAGAAGCCGGAGACAATCAACTACCGTACGTTCAAGCCCGAGCGTGACGGCCTCTTTTGTGCGCGTATCTTCGGTCCGATCAAGGACTACGAATGTCTTTGCGGCAAATACAAGCGCATGAAGTACAAAGGCATCATCTGCGAGAAGTGCGGCGTCGAGGTCACGCTGTCGCGGGTGCGCCGCGAACGCATGGGCCATATCGAACTGGCAGCGCCCGTTGCGCATATCTGGTTCCTCAAGTCGCTGCCGAGCCGCATCGGCACGCTGCTCGACATGACCCTGAAGGACATCGAGCGCGTCCTTTATTTCGAGAACTACATCGTCACCGAGCCGGGCCTGACGTCGCTGAAGGAAAACCAGCTTCTGTCGGAAGAAGACTATATGCTGGCCGTCGACGAATTCGGCGAGGATGCCTTCACCGCCATGATCGGCGCCGAGGCGATCTTCGAACTTCTGGCGGCAATGGATCTTGAAAAGATCGCCGTCGATCTTCGCGATGAGCTTGCGGCGACGTCTTCTGAACTGAAGACCAAGAAGCTTATGAAGCGGCTCAAGCTGGTCGAGAACTTCATCGAATCCGGCAATCGCCCCGAATGGATGATCCTCAAGGTCGTTCCCGTCATCCCGCCGGATCTTCGTCCGCTGGTGCCGCTCGATGGCGGCCGGTTCGCGACGTCGGACCTGAACGATCTCTACCGCCGCGTCATCAACCGGAACAACCGCCTCAAGCGGCTGATCGAGCTGCGCGCGCCGGGGATCATCATCCGCAACGAAAAGCGCATGCTGCAGGAATCTGTTGACGCGCTGTTCGACAATGGCCGTCGCGGCCGCGTCATCACCGGCGCCAACAAGCGTCCGCTGAAGTCGCTCTCCGACATGCTCAAGGGCAAACAGGGCCGCTTCCGTCAGAACCTGCTCGGCAAGCGCGTGGATTATTCCGGCCGCTCGGTCATCGTGACCGGCCCGGAGCTGAAGCTGCACCAGTGCGGCCTGCCGAAGAAGATGGCGCTGGAACTGTTCAAGCCGTTCATCTATGCCCGCCTTGACGCGAAGGGCTATTCGTCCACCGTCAAACAGGCCAAGAAACTGGTCGAGAAGGAAAAGCCCGAAGTCTGGGATATCCTTGACGAGGTGATCCGCGAGCACCCGGTTCTCCTCAATCGCGCGCCGACCTTGCACCGGCTTGGCATTCAGGCCTTCGAACCGGTTCTGGTCGAGGGCAAGGCGATCCAGCTCCATCCGCTGGTCTGCACGGCCTTCAATGCCGACTTTGATGGCGACCAGATGGCGGTTCACGTACCGCTGTCGCTGGAAGCGCAGCTTGAAGCCCGCGTGCTGATGATGTCGACCAACAACATCCTGCATCCGGCCAACGGCGCACCGATCATCGTGCCGTCCCAGGACATGGTTCTCGGCCTCTATTACCTCTCGATCGTCAATGAGAACGAGCCGGGCGAGGGCATGGTCTTTGCCGATATGGGCGAGTTGCATCACGCGCTTGAGAACAAGGTCGTCACGCTGCACGCCAAGATCAAGGGCCGCTTCAAGACCGTGGATGAGGAAGGCAATGAAGTCTCCATGATCCACGACACGACGCCGGGCCGCATGATCATCGGCGAGCTGCTGCCGCGCAATGCGAACGTGCCGTTCGACATCTGCAACCAGGAAATGACCAAGAAGAACATCTCCAAGATGATCGACACGGTCTACCGCCACTGCGGCCAGAAAGAGACGGTTATCTTCTGTGACCGCATCATGCAGCTTGGCTTCGGCCACGCCTGCCGCGCCGGCATTTCCTTCGGCAAGGACGACATGGTGATCCCGGCCGCCAAGGCCAAGATCGTCAGCGACACCGAAATGCTCGTCAAGGAATATGAGCAACAGTACAATGACGGCCTGATCACCCAGGGCGAGAAGTACAACAAGGTTGTCGATGCCTGGGGCAAGGCGACCGAGAAGGTTGCCGACGAGATGATGGGCCGCATCAAGGCGGTGGAATTCGACGATGACGGCCGTCAGAAGCCGATGAACTCCATCTACATGATGAGCCATTCCGGCGCCCGCGGTTCGCCGAACCAGATGCGCCAGCTTGGCGGCATGCGTGGCCTGATGGCCAAGCCGTCCGGCGAGATCATCGAAACGCCGATCACCTCGAACTTCAAGGAAGGCCTGACCGTGAACGAGTACTTCAACTCGACCCACGGTGCCCGTAAGGGTCTCGCAGACACCGCCCTGAAGACCGCCAACTCCGGTTACCTGACACGGCGTCTGGTCGATGTCGCCCAAGACTGCATCGTGACGCAAATCGATTGCGGCACCGGGAACGGCCTGACGATGACCGCCATCGTTGATGCCGGTCAGGTCGTCGCCTCTATCGGTCAGCGCGTTCTCGGACGCACGGCGCTTGAGGATGTCGTTCATCCTCAGACCGGCGATGTTCTGGTCGCAGCCGGAACGATGATCGAGGAAGCGGACGTGACGGCCATCGAAGCGGCCAATGTCCAGTCGGTGAAAATCCGTTCGGCTTTGACCTGTGAGGTTCAGAGCGGCGTGTGCGCCACATGCTACGGCCGCGATCTGGCCCGCGGTACGCCGGTCAATATCGGCGAGGCCGTCGGTGTCATCGCCGCTCAGTCGATCGGCGAGCCGGGCACGCAGCTCACCATGCGTACCTTCCACCTTGGCGGCACGGCGACCGTGGTCGACCAGTCGTTCCTGGAAGCCTCCTATGAGGGCAAGGTCCGCATCAAGAACCGCAACATCCTGCGCAACTCCGAAGGCAACCTCGTTGCCATGGGACGCAGCATGTCGATCCAGATCCTCGACGAACAGGATGTGGAGCGCTCCTCGCAGCGTGTCGCCTACGGTTCGCGGATATTCGTCGACGACGGTGATGAGGTCAAACGCGGCCAACGTCTGGCCGAGTGGGACCCGTATACCCGCCCGATGATGACGGAAGTCGCCGGAACGGTTGAATTCGAAGACGTCGTCGATGGCGTTTCGGTATCGGAAGCGACCGATGAGACCACCGGCATCACCAAGCGCCAGGTCATCGACTGGCGTTCGACGCCGCGCGGCGCCGATCTCAAGCCGGCAATCGTCATCAAGGACAAGAAAGGCAAGGTGGCCAAGCTCAGCCGTGGCGGCGAGGCCAAGTTCCTGCTTTCCGTTGATGCGATCCTGTCGGTCGAACCCGGTTCCAAAGTGTCCGAGGGCGATGTTCTTGCCCGTGTTCCGATGGAAAGCGCCAAGACCAAGGACATCACCGGCGGCCTGCCGCGTGTTGCCGAGCTGTTCGAGGCGCGCCGGCCGAAGGATCACGCGATCATCGCGGAGATCGACGGCACCATCCGTTTCGGCCGCGACTACAAGAACAAGCGTCGCATCATGATCGAGCCGCATGAGGAGGGCGCCGAGCCCGTCGAATATCTGATCCCGAAGGGCAAGCCGTTCCATCTTCAGGATGGCGATGCCATTGAGAAGGGCGATTATATTCTCGACGGCAATCCGGCCCCGCACGATATCCTCGCCATCAAGGGCGTCGAGGCGCTGGCATCCTATCTCGTCAACGAGATCCAGGAGGTCTACCGCCTCCAGGGCGTTGTCATCAACGACAAGCACATCGAGGTGATTGTCCGCCAGATGCTGCAGAAGGTTGAAATCACCGATGCCGGGGATTCGGCCTACATCGTCGGCGACAATGTCGACCGCATCGAGCTCGACATCGCCAATGAGCGTCTTGCCGAAGAAGGCAAGAAGCCGGCGGTCGGGGATCCGGTGCTTCTGGGCATCACCAAGGCATCGCTGCAGACGCCGTCCTTCATCTCGGCCGCCTCCTTCCAGGAGACCACCAAGGTTCTGACCGAAGCGGCCGTTGCCGGCAAGATGGACGCGCTGCAGGGCCTGAAGGAAAACGTCATCGTCGGCCGGCTCATTCCGGCAGGCACGGGCGGCGCGATGAACCAGATCCATCGCATCGCAACGTCGCGCGATGACCTGATCCTGGAAGAGCGCAGAAAGACGTCCGGTATCGAGGATGCCGGGCCGATGCTCGCCGATCTCTCCGCCGAGGCCGAGAAGGTCGCGGCAGGCGATTAGGCCTGACGACCGCGTAAACGGAAAACCCCGGCCGGTGCGAACTGGCCGGGGTTTTTCATGCCCTGCGATGCGGCGCTAAAGCGTGATGATGGCGATTTCGCCTTCCATGGCGCCCTGAAAGGCCGAGGCATGGGGCTCCTCGTCGGGCATTCCGTCAAGCACACCGATCTGATCGAGTTCGGCCTCCTCATAGCCTTCCTGCGCCAGGGCATTGAGGGCATTGCGGACAGCCGTATCGTCATCCGGAGCCGAGAGCATGATGTGCAGGTCGATGGCTTCGCCGCCTTTTTGTTCAAAGGCGCGGCCGATGATGACAAATACCGTTCGGGCTTCGCCGTCCTCGTAATCCGATGTACTCATGGTCGCGATGTCCTTTGAACGAATTGGCTGATTCCCGGTGGTCGGGCAGGGCACGTCGATCCCTTCTGCGCCCTCGGCGTCGGATTTGCAACCTGCGCCGCTTTCGGAACGCCCGCGACGCCCTGATTTCTCCCAATTCGACGGGTATGAAGATCATGGTGGAGATATTTTCCGCAAGGCACTTGACGGCATCGGGCCAAATAAGTATCTAGCGGCCACCAGAGCTGATGTGAGGCTGGCTGGTTCGGGATGACTCGTCCTGAAGTTCGCCTCAGACACGGTTCTTATAGCACGTTGATTAAATGCTGCATGCACGACACGGTTCATCGTGTCCTCTGCCGGATTGAGGGCAAGCCGCCTTGGCGCGGATTTGCCCGTTTTGCGCATGGAATCGGCGTGCGGGAGCGCTCGCGAGAGCATTGAAGGTTTTGTTTAAAAGGAAGGTTGAATGCCTACCGTAAACCAGTTGATCCGCAAACCGCGCCAGGTGCCGGTGAAGCGAAACAAGGTTCCGGCTCTTGAGGCCAACCCGCAGAAGCGTGGTGTGTGCACCCGCGTCTACACGACGACCCCGAAGAAGCCGAACTCGGCGCTGCGCAAGGTTGCCAAGGTCCGTTTGACCAACGGCTTCGAGGTCATTGGTTATATCCCGGGTGAAGGCCACAACCTTCAGGAGCACTCCGTGGTGATGATCCGCGGCGGTCGCGTGAAGGACCTTCCGGGCGTGCGTTATCACATTATCCGCGGCGTGCTCGACACCCAGGGTGTGAAAGACCGCAAGCAACGCCGCTCGAAATACGGCGCCAAACGTCCGAAATAGGAAATCAGTTCGGATCGTGGCGCAGGGGCGTCTCGCATCCGACGGTAGTTGAGAGACAAAAGCATGTCCCGACGTCACAGAGCAGAGAAACGTGAGATCAATCCGGATCCGAAATTCGGCGATCTGGTGATCACGAAATTCATGAACGCCATCATGCTCGATGGCAAGAAGTCCGTGGCCGAGAGCATCGTCTACGGTGCCTTCGATGTCATCAAGGAAAAGACCAAGCAGGAGCCGGTCGGCACATTCCATTCCGCTCTTGAGAACGTCGCGCCGCAGGTCGAGGTTCGCTCCCGCCGCGTTGGCGGCGCCACCTATCAGGTGCCGGTCGATGTGCGCCCCGAGCGCCGTCAGGCGCTTGCGATCCGCTGGCTGATCAGCGCTGCCCGCAGCCGTAACGAGTCCACCATGGTCGAGCGCCTGTCCGGCGAACTCATGGATGCTGCCAACAATCGCGGCAGCGCGGTCAAGAAACGTGAAGACACGCACAAGATGGCCGACGCCAACCGCGCCTTCTCCCATTATCGCTGGTAAGCGTCGCACACGACATTTGCATTGAAAGGCACTGACATGGCCCGCGAATACGCAATTGAGGACTACCGGAATTTCGGCATCATGGCGCATATCGACGCCGGCAAGACGACGACGACCGAGCGCATCCTGTATTACACGGGCAAGTCGCACAAGATCGGCGAAGTCCATGACGGCGCCGCCACGATGGACTGGATGGAGCAGGAGCAGGAGCGTGGCATCACGATCACCTCTGCCGCGACGACCACCTTCTGGAAAGGTCGCGACGGCAATATGCGCCGCTTCAACATCATCGACACGCCCGGACACGTGGACTTCACCATTGAGGTCGAGCGTTCGCTGCGTGTTCTCGACGGCGCCGTGGCGCTCCTCGATGCCAATGCCGGTGTCGAGCCGCAGACCGAGACGGTCTGGCGTCAGGCCGACAAGTACAACGTTCCGCGCATGATCTTCTGCAACAAGATGGACAAGATCGGCGCCGACTTCTTCCGGTCGGTCGAGATGGTCGGTTCGCGCCTTGGCGCCACGCCGGTTGTCATGCAGCTTCCGATCGGCGCGGAAAGCGACTTCAAGGGCGTCGTCGACCTGATCGAGATGAACGCGCTTGTCTGGCGTGACGAGTCGCTCGGCGCCCAGTGGGATGTCGTGGAAATTCCGGACGACCTGAAGGATCAGGCCGAGGAATATCGCGAGAAGCTGATCGAGACCGTTGTCGAGATCGACGAAGCGGCGATGGAATCGTATCTGGAAGGCAATATGCCCACCAATGACGAGATCCGCGCGCTCGTTCGTCAGGGGACGATCAACGTCGATTTCTATCCGATGTTCTGCGGCAGCGCGTTCAAGAACAAGGGCGTTCAGCCGCTGCTCGACGCCGTCGTTGACTATCTCCCGAGCCCGGTCGATATTCCCGCCATCAAGGGCATCGACGTCAAGACGGAAGAAGAGATCAGCCGTAAGGCAGACGATGCCGAGCCGCTTTCCATGCTCGCCTTCAAGGTCATGAACGACCCGTTTGTCGGCTCGCTCACCTTCGCCCGTATTTATTCCGGATCCATCGAAAAGGGTTCCTCGGTCATGAATACGGTGAAGGAAAAGCGCGAGCGCATCGGTCGCATGCTCCAGATGCATTCGAACAGCCGCGAAGACATTGACGTTGCTTATGCCGGCGACATCGTTGCTCTGGCCGGCCTGAAGGAAACCACGACCGGCGACACGCTCTGCGATCCGCTGAAGCCGGTCATTCTTGAACGCATGGAGTTCCCGGAGCCGGTCATTCAGATCGCCATCGAGCCGAAGACCAAGGGCGACCAGGAGAAAATGGGCATCGCGCTCAACCGTCTCGCCGCCGAGGATCCCTCCTTCCGCGTCAAGTCGGACGAGGAATCCGGTCAGACCATCATCGCCGGCATGGGCGAGCTTCACCTCGACATCCTGGTCGACCGCATGAAGCGTGAATTCAAGGTCGAGGCGAATATCGGTGCGCCGCAGGTCGCTTACCGCGAAACCATCACCCGGGAAGCTGAAGTGGACTACACCCACAAGAAGCAGTCGGGTGGTTCGGGTCAGTTCGCCCGCGTCAAGATCATCTTCGAACCCAATCCGGAAGGCGAAGAGTTCGAGTTCGTTTCCAAGATCGTCGGCGGTGCTGTTCCGAAGGAATATATCCCCGGCGTTCAGAAGGGTATCGAAAGCGTTCTGTCCTCCGGTCCGCTGGCTGGCTTCCCGATGCTCGGCGTCAAGGCAACCCTGATCGACGGCGCCTACCACGACGTCGACTCCTCGGTGCTCGCCTTCGAGATCGCGTCGCGCGCGGCATTCCGCGAGGGCGCCCAGAAGGCCGGTGCTCAGCTTCTCGAGCCGATCATGAAGGTCGAGGTCGTCACGCCTGAGGAATATGTGGGCGACGTCATCGGTGACCTGAACTCCCGCCGTGGCCAGATCCAGGGACAGGAAGTGCGCGGCATCGCCGTGGTCATCAATGCCCATGTGCCGCTCGCGAACATGTTCAAATATGTCGACAATCTGCGCTCGATGTCCCAGGGCCGTGCCCAGTATACGATGCAGTTCGACCACTACGCTGCTGTTCCGAACAATGTGGCGCAGGAAATTCAGGAAAAATACGCCTGATTGCGGATCGGGCGACAAACAAGGAAATCGGTCCCACACGGGCCTGAAGAAATGGAGAGCCGAAAATGGCGAAAGGCAAGTTTGAGAGAAATAAGCCGCATGTTAACATTGGCACGATTG
>NZ_CFHWAF010000066.1:0-25526 GCF_984452065.1 Hoeflea sp.
CCCGCCATCGCGGTCGGCAACGATCCAGGCCGCGGGCAGATTGCCCATGCGCCGGTCCTCGACCGGCACGATACAAGCCTCGCTCACGCCCCCCATCTCTTCCAGCCGCTTCTCGATCTCCGCGGGGTAGATGTTGAAGCCGCCGACCGTGAACATGTCGTCGATGCGTCCGGTGATGTGCAGATAGCCGTCCTCGTCAATGAAGCCGACATCCCCGGTATGAAAGAAGCCCTCAGCGTCGATCGCCTCGCGCGTCCTTTCGGGCATCTTCCAGTACCCCTTGCCAACGCAGGAGCCCGGCCGGGCATCGCCCAGCAATATCTCGCCCTGTTCGCCCAGCGCCGCCTCCGCGCCGCTATCGCCGCTGACAATGCGCAGAACCGCGCTGTCCAGCGCCTTGCCCACCGTGGTCAGCCGCTTGTGCCGCGGATGGTCGGCCGTCGAGACGGTCGACAGGCCACCGCATTCGCTCAACCCCCAGGCCTGCATGATCCGGCGTGCGCCCAGCACGCCGATAATGTCCTGCATCGTGGCATCCGTCAGCGGCGCGCCGGCGACATGCCCGCCACGCAAGCTTGACAAATCATGGTTCGAGATGTCCGGATGATCCAGCATCATGCGGAACATCGAGGGCGTTCCGGGAATATAGGTGACGCCCTCCTTCGCGATCAGGTGCAGCGACCGCGCCGCGTCGAACTGTTCGGTAATGACCACCCTGGCACCATTGCGAAGACCCAGAGGCGCCCCGTAAAGCCCGCCGAAATTCGTGAACAGGGGCACATGGCAAAGGATCACGTCCTCGGGTCCGAGTTCCGCAAGCCTCGACCATTGATGTGTCGTGACTAGGTTCGTCACATGCATCGACATTCCGCCCTTGGGGAATCCTGTCGTACCGGACGTGTACATGATGTTCATCACGTCGAACGGAGAAATCCGGCCCTGCCGCTCCGCCAGCGCTTCCGCGGACACCTGCGCGCCCCGCGCCCTGATCTCGTCAAGACTGTGGCGGCTGGGCAGTTCCTCTCCCGCGCCCACGCGAATGACATGGCGAAGCGACGGAACCCCGGCGCTTTCAAATGTCCCGGCATCGGCGCTTTGCAACTCCGGTATCGAGGCCGTTGCGATCGCGCAGGCATCGACCTTGCCGAGGAAGCGGTCCTGCATGATCAGCACCGATACCTCCGCCTGATTCAATGCATAGGTCAGCTCGCTTTCGCGGTAGTAGCTGTAGAGCGGCAGCAGGATCGCACCGGTCTTGTAGATCGCGAACTGGCAGATGACCCACTCGATGGAGTTCGTCATGAAAATCGCGGCGACATCGCCTTTGCGCACGCCAAGGGCCATCAGCCCGCGTGCCAGCATGTCGACTTCGCGCCGGAACCGCGAATAGCTGATTGTCCTGTCATCCATCGCCAGGAAAGTCCGATCCCCATGGGCCGCGGCTTGCCGGTCGAGGAGCGCCGGCCAGGATGTCAGAGAGTCGTCATACCAATCTTGCGACACAGGTTCGCCTCCGTTCGGGTCAGCCGGGCATTGTCGACGGCAGCCATGTCGACAGGCCGGGAAAGAGATATATGAGCAACAAGGCCAGGAGGGATATCAGCACAAAGGGCAGTATGCTCTTCAGGATGTCCTGGATGCGGGTGTTCAGCACCCGCGCGGCCACGAAGAGATTGACGCCCACGGGCGGCGTGAACTGGCCGATTGCCACAGCGACAGCAACGAAGACACCGAACCAGGTCAGGTCGATTCCCTGAATGTGCACCGCGGGGATCAGCAGTGGCACGATGACAAGGTAGATCGACGCGCCGTCGATAAAGAGGCCCGCCACAAGCAGCACGATCGCGGCAAGCAGGAACACCTGCCATTCGCCACGCACATCGACCGCGAAATTCATGATCCACTCGATGACCTGCCCGTCCAGCGTGATGACCCAGGAAAACAGCGAAGCGCAGGCAATGATGAAAAACACCACGGCCGTATCGATCATCGTCCGGCGCGCAATCCGGGCGATGTCTGACAGGCCGATCTCGCGGTACACCAGCAGGCCGACGATCAGTCCGTAAAACACCGCGATGCCGGCCGCCTCGGTCGGTGTGAAAACACCGAGATAGATGCCGCCGACCACGACCAGCGGCGCACCCAACCCCAGGATCGACCGGGAGAAGGCGGTCGCGACACCCCGAAACGTCACATGGCCCTCGGGCCGGTCGAACCCCTTGTGATGGGCGATCATCCAGGCGCAGAGGGCGATCAGCAGGCCCATCAGGATGCCCGGGATCAGTCCGGCGACGAACATCTCGCCAATCGAAACTCCGGGAACCGCGACGGCATAGAGGATGAAGGCGATGCTCGGGGGCATGACCAGCCCGAGCGCGCCGCCGGCCGAGATCAGCGCGCCCGCCGATCCGCCGGAATAGCCCCGCTCGCGCAGGATCGGCCCGACCGTCGCGCCAAGCGCCGCCGTATCCGCCGGCCCCGACCCGGACAAGCCGCCGAGGAGAACGGAAACACCGCTGGTCACGATCCCGGTCCGCCCGCGCACCCTCCCGACCAGCGAATCCACCAGCCCGAACAGCCGACGCATGATCCCGCATTTGTCAAAGACGTTGCCGGCAAGGATGAAGAACGGAATGGCGAGAAGCTCTATCTTCTGCAGGGATGAAAACAGGATGGACCCGACGAAGCCGATATTGCCCTCGATCATCAGGCCACCGACGACCGCGGCCGCGCCAAGCGCGATCGCGACCGGAACGTTGATAACGATCAAGAACGCCAGCAGCGCGAAGACGACCAGAGTCGCGCTCATATCGCCCCTCCGTCCCTGCCGGTATCGGGCACGCTCCGCGGTTGCGTTACCAGGCAGCGCCAAAGCGCGACCGACGCGCTCAGCGGTATGAAGATCGCGATCGTCCAAAGCGGCACATCGATCAGACCGGCCGTCGTGCCGCCCGAGATCTGGCGCAGGACAAGCAGGATTCCCGACCAGACGACGACGCCGTAGAAGGCTGCGACGACCGCCGTTCTGACAAGGCGCACGCCGCCCTTGATCCGGCGCGGCAGCAGCATCACGAAGCTGTCGACGCCCAGATGGGCCTTTTCCCGCTCGGCGGTGGCGATCGCCACCCAATAAGCCGCGATGCCGCCGAGGATCATGATCTCGAACAATTCTCCAAGCGCATGGCGAAAGACATAGCGGGACGCGATGCTGACGCCGTTCAGCAGAACGAGAATGATGAGGGCCAGTTCGAGACAGCGGTATTCGGCTGCGACCAGGCGGCGCATTGGACTCTCCCGGGAACGTCGGCTTCGGTTTCATGGGAGCAGCCGCGACACGGCGGCCGTCCCGTTTGTCAGTCAGTCTTTCGAGACGGACGCCATCAGGTCGTCACCCATGAGAGGGGCCCATTCCTCGTAGATCGGCGCCATCTCGGAGCGGAACGCCGCGATCTGTTCGGCGGTCAGCGTCATCACCTCCAGCTCGCGCTCCAGTTCGGCCAGAAGCGCCCGGTTCGCCTCGGCCTGAGCCTCGCGGTGCCAGGCAGCCGCCTCTTTCGCCGCATCGGCAAGGATCTGCCGCTCGGTTTCGCTCAATTCCGCCCACAGAGTGCTGTTGGCCAGGATCCCGATGGCATCCGCGGAATAGTTCCAGATGGTCATATAGTTCTGGACCTCGTGGAACCGGCTGACCGAAATCAGGCTGATCGGGTTTTCCTGCCCGTCGACAACGCCCTGTTGAAGCGCGCCGTACAGCTCGCCGAAGCTCGTCGGAACCGGGCTGACGCCCATCTGCTTGAAGACCGCCTGATACAGTTTCAGACCGGGCACACGCAGGGTCAGCCCGTCGATATCGGCGGGCGATGTGACCGGACGCACATTGTTGGTCAACTGCCGAAAGCCGCTGGTCGAATATCCGCCGACCGGCGTGACGCCCTTCTCCTTCAGAACCGACCAGACCTGTTGGCCGGGCCCGTCGATCAGTTCGAACAATTCTTCCTCCGACGGTGCGATCCAGGGCAGCGAGAAGAACGCGAAACGCGGATCGATGATCGACAGGATGATGCTGGAATGGAACGTGAAGTCGATTGTGCCGTTCTGCAGCAATTCGAATTCGGTCACCTGGTTGCCGTTGGACAGAACACCGTCGGGAAAGACCCGAATGCCGATCTTGCCCTCCGTCGCCTCGGACACGTTGTCGGCGAACCGCTGCGCGGCCTGCGACCAGGGCGCCTCCGCTCCGACCGACATGGCAAAGCGCAGGCTGCGCTCCCTGATGTCGTCATCCTGGGCGAATGCGGGCGCCGCCGTCGCCAGGCCGATCGCGGCAAATCCCGCCGCGGCGCAAAGCATCTTGAAATTGAATGTCATTGTCTCCTCCCGGTGGTGCGTCTGATCAGCCTGTATCGGCCTCAACCCCAAGCCCGTTCAGGACAAAGGAGAATATCTGCTCCTCGATCTCGTCCGGGTCTGCATGTGTCGACAGGTCCCACCATCTCAGGGCGACGATGGCCGGAACGAATGTCATGAGATTGGCTGCGACCCGCCTGTTGGATACCCGTAGCGGCCCGACCGCCGCCTCATAGTCGGCGGCGATGCGCTGAAAGGCGCTGTTGAGCCGTGAGACGGATTTCAGAATCTGGCGCCTGTCGTCTTTCTCAAGAGCGTGCGTCTCGTTGTAGAGCAGCACGAGCTCGTCCTTGTGCTGCAGCATGATGCGCAGAATGGACCGCACCCCTCCGACAAGGCGCTCGCGCGGGTCGGCGTGGTTCTCCAGCACCTCGGCAACGCCCTGTTCGTACAGACCGACGAGGTGCTCGCAGACCAGATAGAGGATATCTCCCTTGGTCTGGACGTAGTTGTAGAGATTGCTCTGCGCCACATTCGCTTCCCGCGCGATCATGCGGGTCGTGGCGTCGTGGAAGCCCCGCGAGCGGAACACGCTGATGGCCGCCTTCAGGATATCGTCCCGACGACGCGAAACGAGATCGTGGTTCTGCACCTGACTGTTGACCGACCTGCTCAAAAATCCGAACTCCCAACCCATTCCGATCGCTCGATCTGGAACGCATAAAATCTGATCGTATGATCAGATAGGAGAAATCATTACCTGATCATGTGATCAGAATCAAGTCGATCCTTCGCGCCAAACCGCGTAACCGGCCCCGATCGCCCAGCCCCGGAACCTCCATGCCCCTAGATTATCGACTGCACTCCGGGATGGAGTGCATCGGCCTGAAGCGACCGGGTAACGCGATCCCTTCTCCGACGAAATTGACGAAGCACTTTGGGAAGAATCATACCGGCGCGCAGATGCAACCCCGAGATTTCTGAAGGACCGAAAGCGAGATGAGGTTAGGCCACCGGTAACGCAGGCCGGTCGGGCCAGGCAATGATGGCTGACACGATATGCTCAACCAAAGCTGGGCCGTCGATCTCGATCCCGACATGGCAACTCAGCGTCTTCATTGCCTTGATGTTTTCCAGTGGCGCTGGCGTCAGGTGGCGGAAGTCGCACACGGTCATGCCTCGCGTTGGCCCTTGCGCCAATGCGATCTCGACAGACGTGTGGCGATATGTCATCATCTCGGGACAGATGAAAGGCACCAGCGCGCATGGATCGTGCAGCGAGGCCGTCGAAAGTCCGTGTACTTCACGCAGTCGATTGAGGAAAAAAGACAACAGGCCCGCAAAAGTGTCGCCCACCCGTCCGGTCCCCGCGATGCGCGCGATATCGGTGTCGGAGATACCCGCTTGCCGCGTCACATTCAGCCCCGCCATCCACAGAGGCACGCCGCTGCGAAACACGATATCGGCGGCCTCCGGATCACACCAGATATTGAATTCGGCAACAGGCGTCACGTTGCCCACCTGCGTGGTCCCGCACATCATGCTGATCCCGCGCAACCATCTGGCCAGCCGTGGCTCCTTGCGCAGCGCGATGCCGACATTGGTCATCGGGCCGATCGGGCACAGCACCAGTTCGTTCCGGTAGCGCGAGGCCATTTCGATGATGAAATCAACGGCATGGACATCGACTTCTTCACGATCGGGGACAGGCAGCTCGGTCCCGTCGATTCCGGTCTTTCCATGCACGTCGCCACCATGCCGCACTTTGCCAACGAGGGGATTGCCGCACCCGCGCGCAACTGGAACATCGAGCCCCAGCAATGTGACCAACGACAGAGCGTTGGCCGTGGTCTTGTCAACTGTCTGGTTGCCGTAGACGGTGGTGATTCCCACCAGGTCCAGATGTGTCGCTGCGTATAGGATCGCCGTGGCATCATCATGTCCGGGATCGCAATCGATGAGCACCTTCTGCATCAGGACTCCGTTGACTGTCCGGGTGCGGTGGATCCGCGCGGCACCAAGCGCGGGACGACAACTTCCGAAGGAGACGCGCCTCCGCGATCGGCCGCCAATAGCTGCGCCCGAGCGACGGTACGGGTCACGAGTTCGGTCAAATTCTGGTCCACGCTGGTCAGATCGTAGGCCGGCCGCTCAGACAGGGGGGAATTGTCATAGCCGGCGATCATAAGGTCGTCCGGCACGGACATCCCTAAATCCTGCCGCGCGGCGTCCATCAACGCAAAGGCCAGAGTATCGTTGGCGCAGAACACCGCGTCGAGCGGGCTCTCAAGAAGGGTGGCGGCGGCCGTTCTGGCTGCATCGTAGCTATATGTGCTGACCGCGCGCGATGTGCAGGCGAAGCCCGCCTCGGCCAATCGGGCGGTGAAGGCGGTTTCGCGGTCGTGGCTGATCAACGTGCGGTCATCGCCCGCGAAATAGCCGAAACTGCGCGCGCCCCGGGCGATCAGATGATCGGCCAGCAATGCTCCGCCAGCGCAGTTGTCGCCGACCACTGTCGCAACCGGCTCGGGCCCATCGTATCGATTCATGAGCACCAGCGACTTGCCGCCGCGGCTGCAATTTTGCACGATCTCCTTATCGAAAGGTGCCGCCAGCGCTATCACCGCGTCGACTTGGAATCCGGTAAGACGAGATATCACCGTCTCGGGGCTCTGTTTTGCGTTGCACGAGAACACCAACGGCGCGAAGCCCTTCTCGCCCAGTTCGTCGACGAGCAGTCGCAGCGCTTGGGCGTGGTAACTGTTCTCGAGATCGGTCACCACAACACCGATAATGCCGGTAGACTGCTTCCTCAAACTCCGCGCTATAAGGTTCGGCCGGTATCCGAGTTCTTCGGCGGCGGCGAGGACGCGCAGGCGTGTCGCTTCAGAAATTCGTGAATCCCCGGCGAGCGCACGCGATACGGTTGGGGCCGAGGCCCGTGCCAGTTCGGCCACCTCGACCCTCGTTACTCTGCTCTTCCTTCCCGCCATTGCTTTACCGCCTTGCGCCCTTCCCGGTGGCCTCCAAGCCTACATTAGGATTTTATCCTTGACGAAGAAACCGAATTCGTGTGCTTTATGCACTCGTGTGCATAAAGCATGCACGCGCCCTGAAATGCAAGACCAAAAGCCGGGCGCGTCAGGCTATAACAACAGGGATGTCGCAAATGACCCTTCAACTGACCCTTCAACGTTTCAATTTTCTGGCCGTTGCCGTGGGCACGGTTTTGGCCAGCTCCGCCGGACTTGCGCAAGACCAGACGTCCTCACTCTCCGCGCCATGGATGGGCTGGCCGGACGAACAGGTCGCACCGCTGATGAAAACCTTCGAGGACGCCACCGGAGTCGCGATCGAGTATGAGCGCCTGCCAATCACCGAACTGTTCAACACACTTGAGGTTCGGCTGCAGGCTCGAAACGAATTGCCGGATGTCTTTCTTGTCGATGGTCCGCTGACCGCTTCCTATGCTGCCCGCGGCCACTTGCTGGAGCTTGAGACGATGTTGGGGGCCGAACTCGATCGCTACGTTCCGTCGACGCTGGTGCAGGGCAGTTATGATGGCATGCTGTACTCTCTGCCACTTGGCACTTCGTCACAAGTCCTGTTCTACAACAAGGCCCTGTTTGCCGAGGCAGGCATATCCGAGCCGTCATCTGACCCGGCAAACCGAATGACCTGGGACGAGGTGCTTGAGATCGCACAACAGCTGACCGGCGACACAGCCGAGTTCGGGTTCGCTTTCGAGAACACAAACCCCTACCAGCTCCTGCCGGTACCGCAGAGCTACGGGGCCGAGGTGATCAGCCCTGACGGCCTGCGCGCCACCGGCTATGTCGACAGCGAAGCATTCATTGCAGCCATGCAGTGGTACCAGGATCTCTACCAGACCCATAAGGTTGCACCCGCGGGCACCTTCGACGGCGGTATTGTTCAAGAGATGTTTGGAAACGGGCAGGTCGCGATGATGGTTGGCGGCACCTGGAACCTCGAAGGTCTCAAGCGCTTCGAGAGCCTGGATTTCGGGGTCGCCCCACACCCGTATTTCGCCGATGGCGCCCCTGTGACGGCCACCGGAAGCTGGCACGTGGGCATCAATCCCCGCACCAAAAACATGGAAGCAGCCCAGCAATTCGTGACCTGGCTGTCCACACCCGAGGCGATGGATCTGTTTTTCTCTCTGCGCCAATACCCGCCGGCGCTGGAGCAGATTTGGGAGGCGCGCGCTGAAACCACCTTTGTCGATCCCGCCTGGGAAATCGTGAAATATGAGTTGGCGAACACAGCAACACCTCGGCCGATCACGCCAGGATACCGCGAGTACGAAGAGTTCCTGCGCACCGCCATGCGGGACATCCAGACCGGTTCCGACGTGTCGGAAACGCTCTCCCGCGCCGCTTCGAGCATTGATCGCGAGATGCGCAAGTACCGCTGATGCGAATGGCGCCGCACGGACCTATAGAGCGAGTGGGGCGGTGCCGCCTCGCGGGCCGGCGACCCCGTGCCGTGCTGTAAGCCCCGATCCAGGAAGGCCATGTATCATTCGCGCCTAACACCATTCCTCTTTCTGGCCCCTGCACTTCTCGGCCTCGCTGTGTTTCGACTGGCGCCGATCGCGGTTGCCGCGGCCGGCAGCCTGTCGGGCATGTCTCTATTGGGCGAATTGAGCTTTGTCGGGCTGGATAACTTCAAATGGCTTTTTGCCGACCCGGCCTTCTGGCATTCGCTGCAAATTACTCTCTGGTTTAATCTTATCATAAATCCGCTGCAGTTGGCCGTAGCATTCGGTCTTGCGTTGCTGGTGTTTCAGCCTGGAAGGGCAATTTGGTTCTACCGAACACTGCTGGTGCTGCCAATGTCGGTTTCGACAGGGCTCAGCGCGGTGCTGTTCGGTCTGTTTCTGGATGCGAACCTGGGACCGCTGAACGGCGTTCTGGAGTGGATCGGCCTCGGCGCGCAGCCCTTCCACAGATCAGCCGACCAAGCGCTTGGCACGCTTATCGGCATCGCCACTTGGAAAGGCGCGGGCTACTGGATGCTATTTCTGCTGGCCGGGCTCTACACGATCCCCTCGACTGTGCAGGAAGCCGCCATGATAGATGGCGCCTCAACCTGGCAGCGTTTCAGACTGGTCACATTCCCATTGATGCGAAAGCCCATGGCTTTCGTGCTGGTTGCCGACACGGCGATCAACTTCCTTTTCTTTGCCCCCGTCTACATTCTGACGAGCGGCGGTCCGAACGGGGCCACATCGCTTCTTATGTTCGAGGCCTACCGCTCCGCCTTCACGTTTTCGGATATGGGGCGGGCACTCGCGATCTCGACCATCCTTCTTCTGATCATCCTCGTGATTGTCGTTCTGGAGTTTCGTTTGTTGCGCAGCCCCGAGGACCGAGCATGACAGACCCGCTTGCCCCCTCGCCGTTCGGCAACGTCCTGCGCTACGGTCTTCTGTCGGTTCTTGCGTTCTGCATCGCCGCCCCGCTGGCATGGCTTTGTCTGGCATCGCTCAGTCCGCAGACCGAAATTTTTCAGCCTGTCAGCAATTTCAGCTGGGGAGACCTGATCCCGTCGCGGCTGACGCTGGAAAACTACCGCGCGCTTCTTAACACCGACTTCCCACTGGCAGTAAAGAATTCAGCCATCGTTGCAGGAACCACCGTTGTCTTCGGGCTGATCGTCAACGCAATGGCGGGTTTCGCCTTTGCCACTTTCGATTTTCCCGGCAAGACGATTCTCTTCGTGCTTGTGATCGCCAGCTTCATGATGCCGTTTGAAGCCACGGTACTGCCGCTCTACGTCATGATACGAGCCTTTGGCTGGGTGAACTCCTACCAGGCGCTTATCGTGCCCGAAATTGCCAACGGCATGGTCATCTTCCTGTTCCGGCAGTTTTTCGTCTCGATCCCGCGTGACTTTTACGATGCAGCCCGGGTCGACGGCGCCTCGTGGGGCTACATCTTTGTGCGTATTGCCCTGCCGCTCAGCTGGCCCACAATAGCCACGGCGAGCCTGATGCTTTTCCTTTCACAGTGGGACAGCTTTTTTTGGCCCATTGTCGCGGCAAGCGATCCCGACTACGCCGTCGTGCAGGTCGCTATCGCCCGCAACATCAATTTCGAGGAGACAAACTGGGGAGGGCTGTTCTCGTCCACAAACCTCGCAATCCTGCTCGGCACCATCCCGTTCCTGTTGACCCAGCGGCTCTATGTGCGCTCGCTGATCTCGGGCGGCGTAAAGTAACAGCGTCGCAGAAAGGCATTGACATGGCGACCGTGACAGTCAGCGATCTGAAGAAACGCTATGGACGAAACGAGATTCTGAATGGCATTGACCTGTCTGTCGCGTCTGAGGAATTCGTCGCGCTCGTCGGCCCCTCGGGGTGCGGAAAGTCCACGCTTCTGCGGATAATTGCCGGGCTCGAAGGCGTGACCGCCGGGACGATCTCCATAGACGATCGCGACGTGACTGGCTTGCCGCCCAAGGAGCGGGATGTGGCGATGGTGTTCCAGAACTATGCACTCTACCCACACTTGACCGTTGCGGCGAATATGGGCTTTTCGCTGAGGTTGCGCGGCACTCCCAAGACTCAGATTGCCGAAAAAGTGCGTATCGCGGCGGAGATCCTGGGGCTCGGCGCGCTGCTCGAGCGCTATCCCGGGCAACTGTCGGGAGGGCAGCGGCAGCGCGTGGCCACGGGTCGCGCCATCGTCCGCGATCCGGCCCTGTTCCTGTTCGACGAGCCGCTTTCGAATCTGGACGCCAAGCTCAGGGTAGAGATGCGCACCCAGATCAAAGCGCTTCACCAGAGGCTGAGGGTCACAACCATCTACGTGACACACGACCAGATCGAAGCCATGACCATGGCTGACCGTGTCGTTGTAATGCGCGCCGGCCTTATCGAGCAGCAAGGCGCGCCACTCGATCTCTACGACCGGCCAACAAATGTCTTTGTGGCCGGTTTCCTTGGCTCGCCGTCAATGAACTTCCTGAGCGGCCGGGTTCAAAATGGCGCAATCGAGATGCCGGACGGCACCCGGCTGCCACTCCCCCCGACAAGTGACGCGCTGGAGGGGCGCAACGTCCGATTGGGCGTGCGCCCGGAGGATATAGAGATCGGCGCCCAAGGTGTTGTCGCCAAAGTCGAGGTCGTCGAACCCACCGGCCCCGACACCCAGCTTCTGGTCCAGGTGGGAGGTTCAGACGTTACCGTCCTGCTGCGCCGTCGCGTTGCCGTCAGTCCGGGCGAGGTCGTGCGGTTGGTGATCGACCCGGCACGAATACACATGTTCAACGCCGATAGCGGCCTGCGTGTTTAGCGAGATGAGGTTAGATTGAAGCATTTGACCGCGGCGATTTTGCCGTTGTTGTTCAATATCCTCTTCCTTTCAAGGGTGGGGAAAATCGACCCATCGTTCGCCCTCGAATTCGTCGCCTTTCAAAAAGCGTTCTGAAGGGGTGATTTTTGTGTGATTGCAGCCCAGATCTCCGCGATAGTTTTGCACAAAATTCTCCTGAACCATCTCAGGATGAGGCGCAGGTTGTAGGCGATGGCGCTGAGCACTGCGTTTGCGCGATCGCCGTCACGTCCATGCAGGAAGTTACGATCCAGGTGGCCGTCCGTCTTGGCATGGCCGATCACCGCCTCGATCGCCGATCGTCGTCGCAGTTCCCGCTTGATTTGGCCGTGCACGCCGCGCTTCTGACCGGACTTGAAGACCCGGAGCGGGTTGTCCACGTCATGGCCGCGATAACCTTTGCCGACATAGATGCGTTCGATATGGCGCCCAGTGAACGCCTCGGTCTCCTCGACGACCTGTTTGAGCGTGTGCCCGTCATATGGACTTCCATGGAATGCCTTCTTGGCGTGGAGGATGAACTGACCGCCCTTGCAGCGTTTGTTGGTGGTCGTGATCGAGACCTTGGTGCCGAACTCGTACGGGGCAAGCGCTACCAGCCCTTCGCTTGCGCTGCGGGCGTTCCTTCCTCGAAAAGGTCCACTGGACCTTTTCGCCGGCTTTGCCGATCGGTCGTCACCCCTTACTCGGTCTCCGGCGCATGCCAGGAATAGAGTTTCCAGCCCCGCTGTTTCTGCTTCTGGCTGCTGATTTGCCTGGCCTTCATCAGGGCAAGGGCGAAGATGGCATGGAGGTCTTCGTCGTCGCCGATCTTGCGGGTGATATCGCGGATCAGGCGGCCGAGCCGGGTGCGCAGGAACTTCAGTTGGCGATTGAAGCGCTTGAACTGCTTGGCGTGGGTATAGCGCCCGGCCATCATAGCCGCCTTCTTGGCGACCCTTATGTAGGGGGAGATGAAGCGGCCGAAGGCGTGGTCGTGACCTGAGCGCAGACATTCTGAAGATGGGTCTGGCCGACTTCGACTACACACCAAGCTTCGATCCGGCGCGCAAAGTCCGAGTTTTTGAGGATGTTTTCGAAAGCTTGTCCAAGGCTGGAAAACTGAGCGGTGACATGCCGAATTTTTCAAACGCCTTGATGGCCGACATCCATGCCGCTGCCTCCGAGATGGTTGACAAAATGAACTGAATCCATCGGGCGGACTGTCGTTAGGCCGGCCGGCCGCGACCGTTTGGAACTTGGATCTCCCGAGAATTTGTTCATGACCGCCCCAAATCTGCTGCTCATCATGGACGATGAGCACAACGCCAACGCGCTCGGATGCTATGGCCACTCAATTGCGAAAACGCCAAATCTGGATGCGCTTGCGGAACGTGGAACACGCTTTGAGGATGTCTATGCGAACTCGCCGATCTGCGTACCCGCACGGGCCCGCCGGCATGCGCAGCATCATCGAGCTTGTCGAGGAACTCGTTCTTCGCGGCCGCGTCAAGGGCCGCCTCATTGTCACGCCGCACGCCGCATGGTCCAGCAGCGGCATATTGACGGACCGGATCAAATGGCCGGGTCAGCGTTGCCTTTCTCCGGTCGATGCTTTCGATATCCGCTCAGGCGCGGTCTTCGACCGAAATCACAACGGCCATCGCGGTATCGCCCGCGGCGCAGCCGGTGAAGAGGCCGACACCGCCGCCGCGAAGAACGAGTTCCTCGACAAGCTCGATGATGCTGCGCATGCCGGTGGGTGCCTGCGGGTGCCCCCAGATCAGCGAGCAGCCGTAATTGTTCATGTCAGCCGGATCGATACCGGTCAGCGACGCGAAACACAGGTCGTTCACCGCGAAAGGGTTGTGGGTTTTGATCGCATCCATGTCGGTGATAGCGACGCCGGCCTGGTGTAGTGCCTGCTTTGCCGCGGGAACGGGCGCTTCCGGCATGTGGGCCAGCGCCGCGCGGGACTGGCCGAAGCCGAGGAGGCGGATACGGATCGCCGGATCGCGGCTAAGGTCGCGGGCCTGCTCCGGCGCAGCGAGAACCAGCGCCGCGCTGCCGTCGGCAGGGTGCGTTTGGCCGCCGAAGGTGACCGTGCCGTCGGTCTGTACGGGCTTCAGCCGGTCCAGACCCTGCGCCGTGGAGAGCGTCACGCCCTCGTCGCCCGAAAGCTCGGCCGCGATCCTCTTGTAGCCGGGGTCGGGAACCGGGAAAGGCAAGGTCATGTAGCGCTTCTGGAACGCATGGTCGTCCTTCAGGGCCATGCGGTATTGATCGGTACGACGGAGAACCAGACCGTGCTGTTCCCCGGTGGAAAAGCCGTCTCTGCGCGCGACGTTCTCGGCGGTGGCCAGCATCGCATGACCACCCAGCGGATCGCATTTGAAGTTGTCCATAACCCAGTCTTCGCAGATGCCGGTGCCGCCTGGACCCTGCGGCGCCGGATAATAGAGATGGGGTCCGTTCGAGGTTCGATCGCAGGTCACGGCAAGCATCGCGCCGGCGAGGCCCGCCTCGATCTCATGCGCGCCGGTCAGGACAGCGCGGACTCCCGTCGCACAGGCCTGGGCAACGGTCGGCCCTGCGGTCTTTTTCGCGCCGACCATGCCCATGAACCAGGGCAGGCCGTAGAAAGCGCCCCTCTGCGGCACCGAAAGACCCAGAACGCCATAGTCGAAGGTCTCGGGTGCGATGCCCCGCCGCTCCAGTTCGGCACGGGCGACATGCGCCGCGAACTCGATGCTGTGCAGGCCTGAGAAGGATCCCTGCCACTTCGCGAAGGGTGTGGACCAGTAGGCACCGTAGGGAATTTCGGCACGATAGGTCACGATACTCTCCCTGCGGCCGGGCCACGCGACAAACGCAGATGGCCATCGTCGATTTCAAGCGCAATCCGATCGAATCGGCCGCGTGCTGCAAGCTCGTCCAAAAGACGGACAATCAGGTTGCCGCCGGTTTGGTAGATTCGGGCGGGCCCGGCACGGTGCATTGCGTCGATCTCAGCCTGCGGGGCGAGATAGCGCAGGATCAACTCGGAATCCGGCACGGAAGAGCCGCCGAGCCGGTCGCGGATTGCCTTTATGTCCGGCTCCTCGTTACCGGCGCCGGCGAGCTTGAGGGCCCGGGGCATGGCGCGTATCCGGTCGGCGAGGTCCGTGGAGATGTTTTCGGCCGCCTCCCTCCCCCAGCGCCCGAGCGCCATGGAAATGATCTCGTCCGAAACCTGCTTGTATCGTTCGCCCGAGATGACGTTGAGCGTGGCTTGGCTGCAGACGAACTGCGAGAAGGGCGTCACCATGATCGGATAGCCCATTTCCGCGCGAACCCGCCCGATCTCCTCAAGCACCTCGTCGAGACGGTCGATAAGGCCGATCTGCTTCAACTGGTGACGCAGATGGGAAATGACGCCACCCGGCACCTGATGGACGTACTGCGCCACGTCGTACTGCACCGGCGCGCCTTTGGGCAGATCCTCGGCTTCGGCTATCTCGTCGAAATGGCGCGACACGCGCTCCAGCCGCTGCAGGTCCAGCGGGGCTTCGATACCCAGCCGGTTGGCGTTGGAAACGGTGTTGAAGACCGAAGGTTGCGACGAACCGTCGGCGAGCGGCGGGATCGCCGTGTGAACTGCTTCAACGCCGAGCGGCATTGCCTCGGAATAACACGCGGGCATCAGACCGGTCGTGCAATGGCCGTGGAACTCAACCGCCACGTCATTGGCGCCCTTCAACACAGCCGGCACCAGCGTGCGCGTCCGGTCCGGCGTCAGCAGACCCGCCGGGTCCTTGATGAAAAGCGCGTCGGGCGCCAGGCTCGCCGCTTCCCGCGCTTTCTTGCGGTAGTATGCGTCGGTATGCTTGGGCGAGAGGGAGTAGACCAGCCCGATTACAATCTGCATGCCCTGCTGTTTGATCATCTCTATCAGCCGCGGCAGCCGGTGATCGAAATCGTTCGATGGATCGATGATCTGGATGCGGCCGATTCCATGAGCGGCCAACTGCTCCACATAGACCTTCATGAGACTGTAGGGCGTGACATCGAAGACCGACACACTCGGCAGCATCATGAATGACAGAGGCGTCCGGGTGACACGCGCGGACATTGCCCTCATTCGTTCCCAGGGGTCTTCGCGAAGCTCCTTGACGCATTTCCTGAAGTGTCCGGCGCCGAAAACCTCGATCGCCTTGAACCCGGCATCATCCAGGGTCTCCGCCACGGGCAGCATCATCCCGGTGCGCATCCCCATCGCCCACAGGCTGTGATGGCCGTCGCGCAGGGTCGTGTCCACGAAGCGAATCTGATCGGTCATGTCTGCGGACCTTTCCTTCAGGCGGGCTCGGGCGCCGGCGCGGCGCCCATCCGGTCAATGGATCGGGTGTTGTGGGTCATGGCGGCGAAATCCGGGTCATCCAGGAGGCGCAGCAGGAATGTGCGGTTGGTCCGGATGCCTTCGATCGCCATCGCCTCGAGACCCCGCCGCAGCCGGTCGATCGCGGCGGCGCGGTCGGGAGCGTGAACGATCACTTTGGCGATGAGCGAATCGTAATAGGGAGGGATGAGCGTCCCGGCCTCGCAATGGGTGTCGATGCGCAGGCCATCCGTCTGGGGCATGTCCCAGCGGGTAATCCGTCCGGGCGAGGGCTGGAATCCGTTTTCCGGGGACTCCGCCGCGACACGCGCCTCGATCGCGTGACCGCGCACCTCAGGCCGGTCGGACAGGTCCGGCAAGCCACCGCCGCCGGCAATACGGAGCTGCGCGGCGACGATGTCGATACCGGTCACCATCTCGGTCACCGGGTGCTCCACCTGCAGCCGGGTGTTCACCTCGAGGAAGTAGAAGGCATCCTCGGCCTTGTCGTAAAGGAACTCCACCGTTCCGGCACTCTCGTAGTCCAGCGCGCGGACGATGCGCAACGCGGCCTGGTGCATGCGGTTCCGGACATCCGGCGGAATCTTTGCGGCGGGCGCTTCCTCGACCACCTTCTGGTAGCGCCGCTGAAGCGAGCAATCGCGGTCCGCAAGATGCAGGACGCGCCCCTTGCCGTCGCCCAGCACCTGTACTTCCACGTGCCGCGCATCGGCGATGAAGCGTTCCAGATAAAGGGTGGGATCGCCGAAGGCCCCGCGCGCCTCGGAGGCGGTGGTGTGCAACACCGAGGCCAGGTGCGACTGCGCCTCGATCACTTTCATGCCGCGGCCGCCACCGCCGGCGGCGGCCTTGACCAGGACCGGGTAACCCATCTCCCCCGCCAACTGCGCGGCCATGGCGGCATCATCGATCCGCGTCGAGCCCGGCAGCACCGGCACGCCCGCCTCCTCGGCGATACGCCGGGCCTCGAGTTTGTTGCCGAGACGGGCAATGACTTCAGAAGACGGTCCAATGAAAGCGATCCCGTTTTGCGCGCAGAGTTCCGGCAGCACCGGCTGTTCGGAAAGGAAACCGTAGCCGGGGTGCAAAGCGTCGCAGCCCGTCGTCAGCGCCGCGTGTATCAGCAATTCCGGCCGCAGATAGCTCGACTGCGCGGGGGCGGGCCCGATGCACACGCTGCGCGTGGCGAGCCTGGCGGCCATGCTGGCGCGGTCAGCCTCGGAGACCACCGCCACCGACTCCACCCCGCACGCGATGCAGGCGCGGATGATGCGCACGGCGATCTCGCCGCGATTGGCGACCAGAACTCGGGTCGGGTAAAGGTTAGCCATCCGGATCGACCACGAAAAGGAGCTGCCCGTACTCGACGAGCGCGCCGTCTTCCACACGGATCTCGCGGATGGTTCCGGCGATCTCGGCCGTGACGGCGCTGAAGACCTTCATCACTTCGATGGTGCCCAGCGTGTCGCCTGCCTGCACCGTGGCACCCTCGGTCACGAAGGGATCGCTCCCGGGCTCCGGCGCGCGGTAGAACGTGCCCATCGTCGGTGCGCTGACGCCGGTGCAGCCTTCGGGCACGGCGGTATCGGTGATCTGGGCCTGCGGCGCCGGCTCTTCCTCCGTCACCGGCAGCGCGGCTTCCTGCTGCTTGTCCTTCGCGCCAGGGGCCGCCGTTACCGCATCTTGCGCCGGAGCGCGCACGGCCGCCTGGTCGCGGCTCAGGTGCAGTTTCAGACCTTTCCACTCGATGTCGATCACGTCGAACTCGACGCGATCTATCAGTTGAAGGATCTGGTCCACGTCGCCGCGGGTCAGCTCCATGGGTTGCTCCTTTCTGCCGGAGTTCACAGTTCGATGCGAAGCTGGTCGCGGGCGAAGGTCAGAGGACCATCGTAGTTGTTCCGGATATCACGCGCCATTTCGTCGAAGAGATGCGGGCCCATCTCATCCACCGGAAAGTGGTTGCGGGCGGCATGTTTCAGCACTGGCGAGGTGGAGTCGAAATGTCCGAAATGCGTCGGTATCAGCTGCTTGACCCCGGCGCGTTTGGCGATTTTGCCGAGATCGTCGGGACCTGTGTGGGCATGAATGCCGACACCGGTCCGTTTGCGAAAAGCGATGAAGCTTTCAGGGAAAGTGCATTCGTGGATAAGCAGATCCGCGTTCTCGGCAAGCTTTACCATGTTATCGCAAGGTGCCGTATCCCCCGAGAAGGCGATGACCTTTCCCTCGGCCTCGATCCTTACCCCAAAGCACTGGCTCAATTCCCGCGGAATATGATCGACCAAATCGGCGGTGATGCGGATGTCCTCGTCTTCGAAGACGATACCGGGCTGCATCTCGCGAATCTTCGGCCGGATCGCATCGATGTTGGCCTGCCGGCTGGCATAGTGCGAACGGGCGTCGAAATCTCCCTTGAACGCGCCGTCCTCGAAGAGATGATCGCAGAAGTGTTTGACCCCCGCCGGCCCCAATAGAACGGACGAGCCGGGTCGGTCGAACATCCAGGCGGTGATTATGAAAGCCGGATAGTCGCAGATATGGTCGTGGTGCAGGTGGGTAAGGCAGACCAGATCCACGTCGGCGGGATTGACCCCGGCCAGGACGAGTTGCCGCGTGGTGCCCGCCCCGCAATCAAACAGAAAGTGGCGGCCGTCGGACAGTGTCAGCAGGATGCCGGATTGGCCTCGAAGCGGATCCGGGAAGGCGGCACCCGTTCCAAGGAAGGTGATCTTCATTCTTTCGTCCTTTCGTTGCTCTCCAACTCCGGCAGATCGCTGAAACCGAGTTCGCGGGACACGGTCGCGGCCGTGTCGATCACGGACTCAATAATCCGGGGAAAACGCTCATCGGGGATGCGCGATTCAACGCCGCCGATGGAGATGGCGGCGACGACATGGCCCGAAGCGTCCCGTACGGGAGCGCCGAAGGCGCGCAGGAGCGGCAGAAAGACCTGATCGTCCACCGCGTAGCCGGTCCTGCGGATCTCTTCGAGTTCCGGGCGCAGAATGTCCGCACCGACCGCATGATATTTAGGAAACCGCGCGATTGAAGCCTCTATGCGCTCTTGCCAGGTCTCAGGATCGCAAAATGCGAGGAGCGCCTTGCCGGCGGCCGTACAGTGCAGCGGACTTTCATCGCCCACATCCGCGGAATATCTCAGGAAGTGCCGGGTCTGCACCACATAGAGCCGCAGGATCGAATCCTTTCGCATGATGGAAAGGTGCACCGATTCCCCGTTCATATCCCGCAGCGCATCCAGATGCGGGATCGCCGTGCGCAACAAGTTTGCACCGGATTGCCGGACGCTTGCCAACCGCAGCAATTCGTATCCCAGCCGGTAGCGGCGCGATTCCAGGTTCTGCTCGACCATCCCGCTCTTCTCCAGTTCGCGGAGCAGGCGGTGCACGGCCACCTTGTTGAGCCCGAGCATGCGGCCGATCTCTGTCACGCCCAGTTCCTGCTGTTCGATGGTGAAGCAGCCCAGAACGGTCATGGCCTTCCGGATGGTGCTCATTCTTCAAATCCGTTCGTTGAAATCGCGGGCTTGTTTCAAATAACGTAACCGTGTTACAAAAAATGGTCAATACGAAACGGGTGGCCGCCCGGCCCCCGAAAAAGGGAGGTCAGGAATGAATCGGTGTTTTGCTGTTGCGACGGTGGTTCTGAGCATGGCGGCGGGAACGGCCGCGCATGGCCAGACCACGTTGATTTTCAACAATTTTGTGCCGACGAGGAGCGTCTATTACACGCACGGGATCGTGCCGTTCAAGGAAGCGGTCGAAGAACGGACCCAGGGCCGGGTTCAAGTCGAGATCACCACGGCGACGCTCGCACCGCCGGGCGCGCAGCTTGAGATGGTGCAGTCCGGCGTCGCCGATCTGGCGATCTGGTCGCCGTCCTTTCTCGGCAACAAGATCATGCTGCCGAACGTCGCTTCTCTGCCCGGCTCGGGCGAGGAATCCATGCCGGGCTCGGTGGCGCTGTGGCGCACGCAGGAAAAATACTTTTCCGGCGCGAACGAGTTTGAAGGCGTGAAACTGCTCGGCCTGATGCGGTTTCGTTCCAAGGTGCTGTTCACACGCAACGCCCAGGTAAAGACGCTGGACGACATGAGCGGCCTGAAGATCCAGGCGGTGCCGGGGGTCGGTCCGAACGCGCTCGCCTCGCTGGGCGCCACGCCGATCCCGCGGCCTCAGGTCCAGGCCCATGAATTGCTCAGCAGTGGCGTGATCGATGGAACCATGACCGAGTACCTCGCCGTTTTTGGTTTCAATGCCGCCGACGAAGTCAACCACGCGCTCGAATTTCCGGAGGGCCTGGTCGCCTCGGTTCTGTCGCTCATCATGAACGAAGACAAGTTCGACGCGCTTTCGCCGCAGGACCGGCAGGTGGTCCTTGATGCGGCGGGCGAGGCCTGGTCGCGGATACTCGGAGGCGAACTCGACTCGCGGACACCGCCGCTGCGCGACCAAATGCGGGCCGACGGCAAGACCGTGGCCATCGCCGATCCGGGCTTTTTCGAACCGGTTCGCGACAAGCTCCAGGCGCTTGAGAGCGACTGGCTGAGTGCCGCCGCCGAACGCGGCGTCGATGCCGAGGCGGCGCGCGCCTATTACCTCCAGCAGTATGAGGCGGTGGCTTCCGAATAACGCCGCCGGGCAAGGGGCGAAGCCGTTGTCCCTTGCCGCAACCGCGAAACCACGCCAGGGAAGGAACCGCCGGTGCCGAACGACCGTCCCCCAACCGCTGCCATGCCGCGTTGGCTCGAGCGGATCCTGAACGCGATTGTCGCCCTTGTGATCTTCTCGATGATGGCGCTGATCTTCGCCGACGTTCTGCTGCGCTACCTGTTCAACGCGCCCATCGCCGGCTCTTTCGAAATAATGCAGTTTCAGTTGGCCCTTGTCATTTTCGCGGCGCTGCCGCTTGTGAGCGCCTGCGAGGAACATATCGTCGTCAGCCTCTTTGACGGCGTGTTCCGCGGCACCATTCGCCGCATCCAGCAGGTGGGTGTCAGCCTCGTGAGCATCGCGGCGCTTGGTCTTGTTGCGTGGCTCATGGTGCTGCAAGGCCGGACGGCCTTGCGCTACGACAAGGTAACCGGCTATCTGGAGTTACCCCTCGCCGGGCTCGACTTCGCAATGGCGGCGCTGGCCCTGGTGGCGCTTCTGGTTCAGACGGCGCTGCTGTGGCATCGGCTGCGCGGCCGGAGCGCGGCGTCATGATCGAGTCGATCATCGGATTCGGCGCGCTTTTCGCCCTTGCCTTCCTGGGCGTGCCGTTGGGTTTCGCACTTCTGATCGTCGGGCTGATCGGCTTCGCTTTCCTGCGCGGGCTGACACCGGCCGTCGCCATGTCAGGCCAGCAGATCGTCGAGTTCAGCACCAATTACGGTTTCTCCGTATTGCCGCTTTTTCTCCTGATGGGTGCGTTCATTCACCGCGCGCAGCTCTCCGAGGACCTCTACACGGCGGCGCATGCCTGGCTTGGCCACCGGCGCGGCGGCCTCGCCATGGCGACCATCGCCGCGTGCGGTGCCTTCGCCGCTGTCTCGGGCAGTTCCCTGGCGACGGCCGCCACGATGGGCAAGGTCGCCATGCCTCCGATGCGCCGGTTCGGCTATGCCGACAGCCTGGCCACCGGCTCCATCGCCGCCGGCGGTACGCTGGGTATTCTCATTCCCCCTTCCGTGCCGCTGGTGCTCTACGGCATCCTCACGGAAACCGATATCGGCAAGCTGTTCATCGCCGGTGTCGTGCCGGGTCTCCTTCTGATCATATCCTATCTCGGGGCGGTCCGGATCAGCACCGCACTGCACCCGGACGCCGGCCCGCGTGCGCAGAGACGGTCAATGGCGGCGCGCTGGCGTGCCTTGCGGCAGGTCTGGGCGGTGCTGGCGCTCTTCCTGCTGGTGCTCGGCGGCATCTATTTCAGCGTGTTCACCCCGACCGAGGCGGCCGGTATCGGGGCGGTCGGCGCTCTCGCCTTCGCGCTCGCCCGGCGCCGCCTCAACTGGACCGTCTTCCTGGGCGCCATGGTCGAGGCGGGGGTGAGGACAGCGATGATCTTCACCGTTGTCTTCGGTGCCATGATCTTTGCCAACTTCATCAACCTGGCCGGACTGACGCGCGCCGCGGTGGCCTTGATCGAGAGCTATGACCTCTCCGTGCTTGGCCTGGTCTTCGCGCTCTGCGCGGTCTACCTCGTCCTGGGCTGCGTTTTCGACAGCATGGCGATGCTGCTTCTCACCGTTCCGATCTTCGCGGGCATACTGGAACCGCTCGGTGTCGACCTCATCTGGTTCGGGATCGTCACCATCGTTGCCATTGAAATCGGCCTCATCACTCCGCCCATCGGGATGAACGTCTTCATTGTCAAGACAGTCGTCCAGGACGTGGATTTGCGCGTGATCTTCCGCGGGGTCTGGCCGTTCATTCTGGTGAGCGTCGCGGCCTTGATCGCCTTGATCCTCTTTCCCGGGCTTACCCTGATCCTGCCTGCGCTCATGTGACAGAGAGGACGTGACCATGATCGATCCGCACATTCAATCCGCTCATAAAACGGTGGTTCACATGCTGGCAGAGGCCGCTGAGATGGCTGCCGCGTCCGAGGCGCTCGTCGATGGCGACAGGCGCCTGACTTATCGGGCTCTTTTGTCGTGTGTCGCAGGCTTTGCAAAGGAACTGAGAAAGCGTGGCGCGACCGGCGCCCGTGTGGCGTTGATAGCCAGGAACTCGCTCGACTGCGCGGTGGCGCTCTACGCGATCCATGCCGCCGGCGGTCAGGCGGTTCCGGTCAACCCGCAATACACGGTGCGCGAACTCGATCATATCCTGACCGACTGCCGGCCGGTGCTTGTGCTGCACGATCCTGAACTGGAAGATATGATCGCGCCGCTGCGCGACCGCCTCGGACTGCGAGCCATCGCCATCGGCCCGGGCGGCCAGGCGCTCGACCGCTGGGCCGGACAGGAGGTCGGGTTGCCGCCGCTGCCGGCGCCCGGCACGCTGGCGACGCTGCAGTATACCGGAGGCACAACGGGGCGACCGAAGGGCGTCAACATCACCCACGGGCAGATGGCCGTGAACGTCGCACAGCGGGAAGCCGCGCTGCCGACGCGTTCGGGCGACGAGACCGTGCTATGCGTCATGCCGCTTTTTCACGTCTTCGCCACCTCCATGTGCCTCTACCTGTCGGTCAATTGCCGCGGCCGCCTGGTGATTTTGCTCCGATACCGTCCGGACTGGGTGCTGGATGCCATCACGAAACATCGGGTCACGCGCCTGCCGGCCGGGCCGACAATCCTTGCGGGCCTGATGGGTTTCGAGGGTTTCGGCGCGTCGGACGTCTCATCGCTGCGCGCCGTCTATTCCGGCTCGGCCGCCTTGCCGGAGGCGGTCCTGGGACAATGGGAGGATTCCGTCGGCTGCCCGGTCTACGAAGGTTACGGCCAATCCGAAGCCGGACCTGTCCTGGCCTATCAATACGAGGGAGAGCCGCGCAGGCCGGGTACGGTCGGTCGCGCCGTCCCCGGCACCGAAATCGAGATCGTCGACCCGGTCGAAGGGCGCAACATACTTTCGGCGGGCGAAGTCGGAGAGATCCGCGCCCGCGGTCCGCAAATCATGACGGGCTACCGCAACCGCCCCGAGGAAACCGCCGCGGCCCTGCGCGACGGGTGGCTGTACACGGGCGACCTCGGCGAGATCGACGAGGCGGGCATTCTTACGATCCGCGACCGCAAGAAGGATATGGTGATCACCGGCGGATACAACGTATATCCCCGTGAGGTGGAAGAGGTCCTGCACGCGCATCCCGACATTGACCAAGCGGCTGTGATAGGCGTGCCCGACGAATATCGCGGGGAAGTTCTCCTGGCCTATCTCGTTACCCGGCCGGGTCGCGCGGTAACCGATGAGGAACTCCGCGACCATTGCGCCGCCAACCTTGCGAAATACAAACTACCGTGCCGCTTTAGACGTGCTGACGCTCTTCCTCGAACGGCTGTGGGCAAACTCGACAAGGCCGCGCTGCGTGCACGAGCACGGCCGGTGGAGGATTGACCATCTTCAGCAAATTTTCAACTCTCTGGGAATCGGACCTTGATGCCCGCCAATGGTGTATCGCGTTTCGACATGCCCGAACCCTTTAGAGCATCGAGCGGCGCGACGGACCAAGCGCTATAGCGCACGCAGCCGACCAACCCTTCCTGCTGACGTGCTGCCAGAGCCTCGCGAACCGTCCCTCTGCTCGCGCCCGTTTGCCTGGCGAGTTCGACCTCCGTGAGCCGGCTGCCTGGCCGAAGACCGCCGGAAACAATCGCCTCGCGCAGGGCATCGGCGGTCAATTCGGCGAGGCTTCGCTTCGCAACAGTCAGATTTGGTTTCTTCGCCACGCATCCCCTCCATCGGGCTTGACTGCGACAATCGATGCTGTTTGCATGATTGTTAACAATCTTTTACCGGTTATAAATGACATGGGATCATGCATCATCATTGGGGCCGGACCGGGCCTTGGCGCGGCGATCGCGCGCCGGTTTGCCAGCGGCGGTTTCGCGGTCGGGCTGGTTGCGCGGGACCGGGCGCGCCTCCAAGCACTGGCCGAACAGTGCCAGGACCATGGCGTTGACGTGGCGAGCCGATCGGCCGATGCCGCAGACCCTGCCGGACTCGCGGCAGCGATCGCCGGGTTGGAAGCAGAGACCGGCCCCTGCTCCGCGCTGATTTACAACGCCGCGGTCCTGGCGCCGCGCGCGCCATTGGCGCTCGATGTCGAGACCATCCGCCGGGAGCTTGACGTGAATGTCATCGGCGCGCTTGTCGCCGCACAGCGTGTCGCACCGGGCATGGTCGCGCGTGGTGAAGGGGCGATCATCTTCACCGGTGGCGGGCTGGCATTGGAGCCCTACCCCGAATGGACCTCGCTGGCGCTCGGCAAGGCTGCGCTAAGGAACCTGTCCTTCTCGTTATATAAGGAACTGGCCCCAAGAGGCGTCCATGTGGCGGTTGTCGCCGTCTGCGGCATTGTCGAAGCCGGTGGGCCGTTCGACCCCGATCGCATTGCCGCGGAATACTGGCGTCTCGCCACGGCGCCGCGCGGCCTGATCGATCGTGAATTCATTTATCGCCCGCCCGGGACCGACCGCTTCTACAACGATCCGGCGCGCAAGCATGTCGCCACCACGCCCGCGCTGTCCGACAAGGAACCGTTTGCGGAGGCAGCGACACATGGCTGATGTGTTCGTGGATGACGGCGTGCGGCTGTGCGCCGAGGTGACCGGCCGGCGTCAAGCGCCGGGCCTGGAGCATCGGGCAAGCCGTTCAACGTCCTTCGGCTCCAGCGAGGTGACGATGAAGCGCGGATTTTTTCCCTTGAGCGTCCATTCGGCCTTGATGAGTGCGTTTGCCATCTCGATGAGCTTTCGCATGATGGCTGTTATTGCGACTTTTGGTGGTTTTCCC
>NZ_CFHWAF010000067.1:0-25136 GCF_984452065.1 Hoeflea sp.
AGCAGCGGAACAATCGTTGCAAAATCGTCCTCCGCCGGAGCGTGGTCGGCAAGGCAAAGGGACATGTCCGGAAAGGCATTGCGCAGGGTCGCGATCTTGTTCAGTCCGGTGTCCTCGATCCGCGTGGGGTAGTCCTGAAATCCCAGTTGCAGGACGATTTCGGCAGGCTCCAGCGTCGCGAAAAAACCGGCGAACCGCTCGACCGACGGCAATTCATGGCCGGAAATGTTGATCATCAGGCGTTTGCCGGCAAGCGACAGCTCCTTCAGGAGGGAGATGACCTCGAAATTCTCCAATACGGAGGACTGGAGCTTGATTCCAGTGATCCGCTCGGTGTTTTTTGAAAGAATTTCAACACCATAACTGTCAAAAATGTCGAGCCAGACACCATCGAACAGACGGTCCGCAAGGGACAGGATATCGGCCCACTCGCTGTCATCGAAAAACAGCTCCTGATAGATGGCGTAGGCGCTGAAGTCCGGCAGGGCAATTCTGTCCGGGTGGAGCGGCTGAAACTTGATGTGTCTTGCCGCATAGTTCGTTTCGGCAAACCTGGCGACGGTTTGCCTGAGCAGATCGGCGTCGCCTCCGTGCGCATTCGCGCACTCGAAAATCAGGATGGGCTTTTCCGGCTTCATCTGTCGGCCCCGAAGAAAATGCTGTGCACCGTTGTGCCTGAAATGTCTGAGCGTTTCCTTACCCGCGAATCGGGCTTCGCTCCGGCACCTGAAATACAGGCCGTGACAACCGCAGACAATGCAACGGGAAATCGGACAAAAACAGAAACTTTCCGCTATTATCCAGCTCCGGGAAACCCACAGATGTTAAGGCGGTCTTGTCGAGCAGGTCGCGTTTTCATCGGCTACCCGGTATTTTTCGGAATGATCATCGACAGCACGCTCGGCCTGTTGGTGATCCCGGTTCTCTATGTGGCGTTCCAGACGATGCGCGAAAAAATCGGGACACGCTTCCTGCGCACCGCGGTCCGCACATGAGGTCTGGTGCCACCACACCGATTGCCGCAAAGGATGAAATGACAGCATCAATCAGCATTGACGGACGAAGGATCGGAGACGGCGCCGCGCCCTATATCGTCGCCGAGATGTCGGCCAATCACAATGGAAGCATCGAAAACGCCCTGAAGATCATCGATCTGGCCCATGGCGCGGGCGCGGACGCGGTCAAGATGCAGACCTACCGCCCGGACACGATCACGCTGGCATCCGGCAGCGATGAATTCATGATCAGGGACGGACTTTGGGCGGGCCGCAGCCTTTATGAACTCTATGAGTGGGCGCACACGCCATGGGAATGGCACGGGCCGCTGTTCAGCCATGCGCGCAAACGCGGCATGACGCTGTTCAGCTCGCCCTTCGACACGACGGCGGTCGATCTCCTGGAGGATCTGGGCGCACCGGCCTACAAGATCGCCTCGTTCGAGGCCGTCGATCTGCCTTTGATCAGATATGCCGCCG
Source organism: Hoeflea sp. (assembly GCF_984452065.1). Lineage (NCBI taxonomy): Bacteria > Pseudomonadati > Pseudomonadota > Alphaproteobacteria > Hyphomicrobiales > Rhizobiaceae > Hoeflea > Hoeflea sp. Next base: position 1,476 of record NZ_CFHWAF010000067.1, read on the forward strand.
CAACCGGCAAGCCGATGATCATCTCAACCGGAATGGCCGACGAAAACGAGATCATGGAAGCGGTTGCGGCCGCCCGCGAAGCCGGGTGTGAAGAGCTGGCGCTTCTCCACTGCGTCAGTGGCTATCCGGCACCGCCCGGCGACTACAATCTGAAGACCATTCCCGACATGATCGGGCGCTTCGGCTGCGTGACCGGGCTCTCCGATCATACGCCCGACAACACCACCGCGATTGCCAGCATCGCGCTTGGCGCGGCCATCATCGAAAAACACGTCACGCTCGACCGCAACGGCGGCGGGCCGGACGACAGCTTCTCCCTCGAAGCCGACGAACTGGCGGCCCTGTGTGCCGACAGCAGGACGGCATGGTCCGCCCTCGGCGGCGTCGACTACGGAAAAAAATCCAGCGAGGCCGGCAATGTGAAGTTCCGCCGCTCGCTTTATTTTGTCGCCGATCTGAAGGCGGGGGACATGATTGACCGGAAACACATCCGCAGCGTCCGGCCGGGATACGGCCTGGCTCCCAGACATATGGATGATGTTGTCGGCAGGCGCGTCACCCGCGATGTGAAGACCAACGAACCGGTATCCTGGGATGCATTGGAAACACGCTAGCCACAGACCGGGAGCCACGAGCTGCGAAGGCCCCGACTTCGACGGAGGCGATACGGGACGGGAAAACCCATGCAAGCGGTAGTCCTTCGGAAGCTGGCGCTTTGCAGCGACGCGCACAAACGCGCCATACGGACGATCAGGAACCAGCCCTCGGTCCGCAAGTCCATGTACACGGATCACGAGATCACCCCGCAAGAGCACGCGGCGTGGCTCGAGCGTATGCAAGACGACCCGGCTGAGATCGTCTTCCTCGTATTTGTCGAAGATCGGCTCGCCGGCGCGGTGAGCATCAGCGCGCTGGATCGCCGCCACGGGAAAACGGACTGGGCCTTTTACCTCGACGAACATCAGCGCGGCGGACTTGGCGCTGCCCTGGAATTCGCTCTGATCACCCATGTCTTTGAGGATTTGCACCTTGAAAAGCTCAATTGCGAGGTGCTCGAAACCAACCCCGCCGTCGTCAGGATGCATGAAAAGTTCGGTTTCGAAAAAGAGGGGTTTCGCCGTTCGAACATCATCAAGGACGGGACGCGCATAGGCGTTCACTTCCTCGGCCTGACGAAGGCGGACTGGTCGTCGCGCCGCTCGAATGTCGAAGAAAGCTGCCGGTCCGTCCTCGACCGCTTTACCGTCAGCATTGAGAATTAACCCGAGACCGTTCCGCGATGCCATGATCACACTGGAAGAAATCATACCGGATGACGAGCAGGTGGATATCCTCTACCGGCTTTTGACGTCGCGCAAACACGGTATCAGCCACACGCGGGCCCCGTCCTTTGCCGAGCATGATGCCTTTGTGCGCAATCACCCCTACCGGGCCTGGTTCCTGGTCCGCGATGCCGGCGCCTGCATCGGCGCGACCTATATCCACACCGACAACTCGATCGGCATCCATCTGGATGAAACGAAGATGCCGGACCGCCTGCGCCTGGTGCTTGATGAGATAACAAGACGCTTCGAGCCGCTGCCCCCCGTCAAATCAGTGAGAAACGGCAGTTTCTCGATCAACGTCGCACCGACCGACAAGGCGCTGATGGCGGCGCTGGAAAGATGCGGTTTCGCCGTTGCGCAATTGACCTATATTGCCGGCAAAACAAGCTGAACGCTTCAGCCACGCACAAGTTTCATCCTCTAATCGTAAGACCGATAAAGAAACAGGGACGATTGGCTGCTTCAGCTCCGGACAAAGGCTTCGAGATTCCTTTCGCTTGCGCCCGCAAAGCCTGAGCAAACCGGTCGGCTGCGCCAATGACGAGACTCGCCCGCAAGACCGTTCACAAGAACGCACCCCCGCAAAAGCTCCTGAAAAAGATCCATGCGTTGCAGAAGCGCGGCAAGTTCGCGGAAAGCAAGCCGCTTTGCGACGCCCTCGAGGCTCAGGGTTTTGAGCACCCGGATTTCCTGCATATCCACGGTCTGGCCATGACCGCATGCAGGGAGCTGGAGGGGGCGCTGATCAAGGTCTACGCCGCCCATCAGCAAAAACCGGATGATGCGACAATCGTCAATTCGCTTGGCATCATCATGTTGCAGATGAAAGAACTGGAAGCGGCAATCGAACTCTTCAAGAAGGCCACAAAGGTCAATCCGGACCTTTACGACCCCTGGAAGAATCTGGGTATCGCACTTCGCCAGGCCGAGCGCTTTCCTGCCGCCGAAGTGGCGCTGAAATGCGCCCATCTGCGCGATCGCACACAGATCGAACCGCTCTTGAACATCGTCTACATGCTCATCGACAGCCGGCACTACAAAAAGGCCGAGGAGGTCATGGACACCCTGCTCGCCAACGCCCACACGGTGACACCGAGCCTTCTGCTGAAAAGGATGCACATTGCCGCCCGGCTTGAGGACTACGACTACATCACCGGACACCGCGACGGCATAGACCGGTCCGGATTGAGCCTCGATGAAAAGGCTGAACTCGACAATATCTGGGCCAGCTACCTGCAGACCCACGGCCGCTACGAAGAGGCGATCCGGACCCTTGAAAAATGGGTCAACAGTGAATCGATCCATCAGGAACAATGCGTCACGTCGATCGGCCTCCTCTACGCGGAAACCGGCAGGCTCGAAGCGGGCATCGAATATCACCGCGAACTCTTGAGGAAGAACCCGGACCATGTCGCCGGGCGCTTCAACATGGCACTGCTGCAATTCAAATCAGGCGAGGTCGCCGAAGGCTACAAGAACTACGAATCCCGCTGGGAGCGCCGCGAGTTTCCCTCAAAGCGGCGCAAATTCGACGCGCCGCGCTGGCAGGGCGAGCCGATCGAGGGAAAAAAGCTGCTTGTCTGGCGCGAGCAGGGCATCGGCGACGAAGTCCGCTACGCCTCGATTCTTCCCGATCTCGAGCCGGTCGGCGGCTCTGTCACGTTTGAGTGCTCACCCAAACTGACACCCCTTTGGGAGCGCTCGTTCCCCTGGGCGCAGATACAGCACGAAGGCGAAACGGACTGCCGCGACGAAGAGGCCTATGCGGACTTCGACTATCAGATACCCGTCGGCTCGCTCGGCGGCATCTTCCGCCCGACGGTTGAAGACTACGACAAAAAGCAGGCGCCCTGGATCAAGCGCTATCATGAGGCCGAAAACCGGGTGCGCAGGGAGCTGGCGATCAAACCGGACGAGACGCTGGTCGGCGTGTGCTGGCGTTCGTCCAATATCGTCGTATCGCGCAACCGCTATTTTCTCGAGCGGGAACAACTCGCTCCGCTACAGGCGATTCCAAACAGCGTCTTCCTGAACGTCCAATATGACTGCGATCAGGAAGAGGTGGATGAAATCAGGAAGCTCGGACTCGATCTCCACCACTACGCCAATCTCGATCAGAAGGAAGACCTTGTCGGCGCCTGCGGCCTTATCGGCGCCTGCGACATCGTCATATCCGTCGGTGTTTCGGTTGCGGACCTGGCGGCAGGGCTCGGCGTCCCGGTCGTGCAGATCGGTAAGAAGAGATCGGAAATCTTCCTCGGAACGGACCATGTGCCCTGGTATCCGACCTGCATGTCGCTGCGCATGGACCCGGACGGCGGAGCCGTGATCGTTGAGGACATCGTCAATCGGTGGCCGTCGATCAAGCAATGGGCCGAAACGGTGACCACGGCAAAGAGGGATCCGTCCGGCGACGCAGCGGCAGGAACCGTTCGCCCGGCCGCCTCGGCCCTTGATCTGGAATATGTTCCCCCGGCAGCCTGAGGCCCCAGCCGCGGGAGCGGGGATCAGGCATTGTCCGCGCGGATAAGGTCGGCCGAGCGTTCGGCTACGGCAATGGTCGGCGCCATCGTATTGCCGGACGTGACCGCCGGGAAGACCGATGCATCGGCGATGCGAATGCCCTCCAGACCGTGGACCTTCATGGTCAGCGGATCGGTCACCGCCATCTTGCCGGTGCCCATCGCACAGGTCGACGTCGGGTGGTACATGGTCATGCAGTGGCTTTTGATATAGTCGCGCAGCTCATCCTCGCTCTGCAGATCGCGGCCGGGCTCGACCTCCTTGCCGACATACTGCTTGAACGCCGGCTGATCGGTGATGTCGCGCATGATCTCGATGCCGCGGATCAGGCGTTTCATGTCGCGGTCGTCCTGGCAGAAATTGTGCTGGATCAGCGGCTGCTCGTGCGGGTCGGCGCTGTGAAGGCCGACAAAGCCGCGCGAATGCGGCCTGAGATCCGTCGCGTGCATCGCCCATCCATGGGTGAAGAAACTGTCCGCCGCCTGGGCGGAGGCGATCGTCGTGCAGAAGAACAGCTGCAGATCGGCGCGCTCGACATCCGGATAGGATTTCACGAAACCGCCGGCTTCCGCCGTGTTGGAGGTAAATGCACCGCGCCGCGCAAAGATCCATTTCAGCACATGCCCGATATTCCTGTGCAGAACGCGCGGCGAAAGGCCGTAGGTCTCGTAGTTGGTCGCTTCCTGCTTGACCCAGGTGTCGAGATGATCGTGCAGGTTCTGACCGACACCCGGCAGCTCGTGTTTGACCTCGATCCCCTGCTTGACAAGTTCATGGCCCGGACCGATGCCCGATATCATCAGCGTCTGCGGCGTGTTGAACGCTCCGAGTGCCATGATGACATCGCGTTTGGCGTCGATCGTCCTTTTCTCACCGCCCTGTTCGTAGTCGACGCCGGTCACCCGCTTGCCGCCGAGGTTCAGTTTCAGAACCCTGGCCTCGGTGATGAAGTCGACATTCGAACGGTGGCGTGAAAGCGCGGCATAGCCCGACTCCATGCCCCAGCGCTCGCCGCCCTTCTGCTGAAGCCAGTGATAGCCGATCCCTTCCTGATCTTCTCCGTTGAAGTCGGGATTGAGCTTGTAGCCGGCCTCCTGGCAGGCCTTGAAATAGACCTCGCACATCGGATTGGGGCTGCGCGGCGGCGCGACATTATAGGGTCCGCCCGTGCCGTGATAGCTGTAGTCGACAAGGTCTTTCAGGAGCTTGCCCTGGATGTGGTGGTTGGGTGTGTAATCCGGATTGTGGGTGATTTCGAAATTCTCGGACTTGATGAAGTAATTCTTCATCTCATCGCGGGACCAGCCGGTCGCGCCGAGCTCTTCCCAATGATCGAAATCCTCCCACTGGCCGCGAATGACGATCATGCCGTTGATCATCGAGGAGCCGCCCACCGCCTTGCCTCGCGGCAGGTCGAGAGCATTGCCGCCGAGCCCCTGGTTCGGCTCGCCCCGGTACATGTAGGTCATTTTCGGGCCGCCCAGAAAGGCAAGGTTGGGCATCATGAACGTCACCATGCCGAGCGGCATCTTGACGATGGTCTTCTTGTGATTGCCCGCCTTGCCGTATTCCAGCACGGCGACCCGGACATTCGGGTTCTCGCTCAGCCGGTAAGCCAAAACGCATCCGGCCACGCCCCCGCCGACGATAACGTAGTCATACATTCGCTGCTCTCCCATCACCCCCCCGACACGCAGATCAACCGGAGGCGTTCGCCGTATCGCCCTCGAACACCTCGTAGGGCGAATCCGTCGGCCAGTCCGGCCACAGCGGCACCATCATGATCCCGCCGACCACGATGAGGCGCAGCGGCTCGTCGCCCGTGTTGACGACCCGGTGGGTCAGGTTTGGGCGCTGGAGCGACGCGCCGCCGGCCACCAGCGGATGCCGTTCGCCGTCAATCTCGAGTTCGCCTTCGCCGGAGATCACGTAATAGACTTCCTCGCAGTAATGACGATGGGTCGGTGAGGCATGTCCCGGATCGATTTCCACCAGCCCCATGCACAGCGTCCGCGCGTCGAGACCGGTATCCGGATAGACAAGTTTCAGGTCACGGACCGCCTTGTCGGCTTGTTGCATGGGCGCGCCGTCAAGAATATCCGCCGGCGTAATCGTTGTCCGTTTCTTCGAAAAGTCCATCTAACTCCCCTTGTTTGGCTTTGATGTTGTCGTTCGCGGCGCGGCCTTAGATGCTGCGCATGGCGTCGTTCATATGGTCTTCCATCGCCTTGCGCGCGCCCGCGGCGTCTCCCGCCGCAATGGCTTCGACGATGGCAAGGTGTCCGCGCGCGGCAAGTTCGCGGCCATGCGCGTCGCGCAGGGTCCGCATTCTCAACGGTTCGGTGCGTTCCAGGCATGTCGCCAGCAGTTCGATGACCAGTATGTTCTCGGTCAGGGCCGCGATTTCGCGATGGAACCGCGCATCGATTTCCGACAGTTCGTCCAGCGGCCCGGTTTCGAGCTCCCGCGCCAGGTCGATCAGCCTTTGCGCGCCCTCTGCCGTCACCTTTTGCGCCGCAAGCTCGACAATGCCCGACTCCACGATCCGGCGCATCTCGACCATCATGCTCAGCGACTCGTCCCGGCCGCTCAACCAGCTATCCAGCGACGATGCTTTCCTCACCGCCGGATCGACCACATAAATCCCCTTGCCGTGATGCACATCGACATATCTTTGCGCCTGGAGAAGCTGGATCGCCTCCCTTACGGCGACGCGCGAAACAGAGAATGTCTCGCTCAGCTTGCGCTCGCTCGGCAGTTGCGTCTCCGGCTCGATAGCGCCGGATTCGATCCGCTCGCGGATCATACCCGCGACTTGAACCGGAAGCGGCGCGCGCCTCAGCGTCTCAAAGTGGAATGGGTCTTGGGCCATGCTGATTTTCCTACGGTAAAGTTGGTGACTGGGGAGCGCATAGTGCCCCACAGACCGCCGCCGAGACCATACGGAAAAGGTAACAATTCCGATGCATCTTGTCAGTGGTCCTACCACATGATATGAGAACTCACAAGAATTTTTAAAACAGCTCAAAACGCGGCCTGGCGACCGTGCCGCACAGCAGATAAGGGAGGCAGCTCTGATGCGCATAAAGGGCGTAGACTATGTCCTGTGCCGAATGGAACTCGCCGCACCTATCCCCCTTTCATGCGGGTCGCTGACCCATCGCAATTTCGGTCTTGTCCGCGTGGAGACCGAAGGCGGGATTACCGGCTGGGGCGAGACGTCGATCAATTTTCCGCCATGGACCTACCGGGAGCGCGCCGCGACGATCGAAGAGGGCCTGGCGCCGCTTCTGGCGGGCGAAAACGCAGGCGACGTTCTTCGGCTGCGCGACAGGATGGTTGCAGCCACCCGCCCCTTCACCCGGATGTGGTCGGAAGGCGCGATCGCACAGGCCATCTCCGGCGTCGAGATGGCGCTCTGGGATGCACGCGGCAAGGAACTGTCACAGCCGGTGGCAAGCCTTCTCGGCGGCATCTGCCGCAGCGAGTTCGAGTGCTATGCGACCGGCCTTCGGGCCGACGATCCGGTGCGCGGCGCCCTCGATGCGGTCGATAACGGCTACCGCGCCGTCAAGATCAGGGTCGGCTTCGAAGACGGCAAGGATGCAGCCGGCGCACATGCCGTGCGCGAGGCGATCGGACCGGACGTCGCCTTGCTGATCGACGCCAACCAGGCCTACGACCTGCCGCGGGCCAGAAAAATGATCGCCCTGCTGAGCGAAGTCGATCCCTACTGGATCGAGGAGCCGGTGCTCAGTGACGATTTCGAGGCGCAGGCGCGCCTGCGCCGGGAGTTTCCCCATATTCCGCTTGCATGGGGTGAGAACGCGTTTCGTCTTTCGCACTACCGCCACGTCGCGGAAAACGGATTGGCCGACTATCTGATGCCCGATCCCTGCCGCGGCGGCGGCATGGGGACTGCGCTGGACGCGGCGCGCATCGCCAGTGCCGAAGGCCTGCCGATTTCCGCCCATCACTACGGCTCCGATCTCGGCTTTGCCGCGATGCTGCACATTATGGCGGCCAGCGAGCGGTCGGATCTGGTGCTGCGTGACGTCGCTGCAGCGCCCCTGCGCGACGACATCGTCGTCGAGGATCTTGTTCCCGTTGGCGGCAAAGTAAAGCTGCCCGAAGGCCCCGGCCTTGGCGTCACGCCCGATGAGGACGTCATCGCCGCGACACAACATAAATTCTGAGAAGGACGAAGAACCCCTGTTTTTGGGAGTAAATCTGGAAAATGACAAAACCTGTTTTGTATCACGAATTGGCCGCCATGAGCCCGACGGTCCGGGCGTTTCTCGACAGGCCCAAGCAGCTTTTCATCGGCGGCGAGTTCGTCGGCAGCGCCGGAAGCGAGACAATCGAAAGCGAGGATCCCGGGCTTGGTACCATCCTGGCCGAGGTGCCGGCCGCTAGTCGGGCCGACGTCGACGCTGCCGTTGATGCCGCACGGCGCGCATTCGAGGGCGTGTGGTCGGCCATGGTTCCGGCCGGTCGCGCGGCCTGCATGTTCAAGATGGCGGACCTTATCCACGAGAATCTCGATGAACTGGCAGAGCTGGAGGGACTTGATACGGGCAAACCGGTCAGCATCGCCAAGGCTCTGGATATCCCGTTTGCAGCGGAAGTTTTTCGCTATTATGGCGGCTGGGCGACGAAGATTAAGGGCTCGACCCTCGATTTGGCACTGAACCCGGAACGATTTCACGCCTATACACGTGTTGAACCGGTTGGCGTCGTCGCCGGCATTACCCCGTGGAATTTCCCGTTCGCACAGGCTGCGTTCAAGGTTGCGCCCGCGCTTGCCGCCGGCTGCACCGTCATCCTGAAACCGGCGGAGCAGACGCCGCTGTCGGCCTTGCGTCTTGCGGAACTGGCGGCAGAAGCAGGGTTCCCGGCAGGTGCCGTCAATGTCCTGACGGGCCTCGGCCACACGACCGGAGCTGCCCTCGCCGCGCATCACGGCGTCGACAAGGTCACGTTCACCGGCTCGACCGAAATCGGACGCCGCATTGTCGAAGCCTCGGGCACATCCAATCTCAAGCGCCTGACCCTGGAACTGGGCGGCAAGTCGCCGGTCATCATCTTTGCCGATGCCGACATCGACCGGGCGATCCCGTCCGCCGCAGCCGCGATTTTCGGCAATTCCGGTCAGGTCTGCAATGCAGGCTCGCGGCTCTATGTGGAGGAAAGCGTCTTCGACCGTGTTGTCGAAGGCATCGTCAAGATCGGCGAGGATATGCAACTCGGCTGTGCCATGAACGAGGACAGCCAGCTTGGACCGCTCATGTCGTCGGTGCAGCTGGACCGGGTCAGCACACTGGTCGACGAGGCGCGCGGCGAAGGCGTCTGCGTACTCAGCGGAGGCGACCGCGAGGGCGACAGGGGTTACTTCTACGCGCCCACGGTGCTGACCGGAATGGAACAGGATTCGCGCATCGTCCGTGACGAGATATTCGGCCCGGTCCTGTGCGCCATGAAGTTCGACGGCGACGAGACGATCCTGCGGCAGGCCAACGATACGGATTACGGCCTCGCCGCCTCGATCTGGACGGGGGACTCGGGACGCGCGCACCGCGTCGCTCATGGCGTTCGCGCCGGTGCGGTGTGGGTCAACGCCTTCGGCGTCTTCGATCCGAACCTGCCGTTCGGCGGCTACAAGGAATCGGGCTGGGCCCGCGAGTTTGGAATTGAGGGCCTGGAAGCGTTCCTCGAAACCAAGGCAGTCAGCATGTACATCGGAGAATGAGCAAGCGCCGACAATCTGCTGTTTCACAGACCGCGATGGGACCGGGAACTGAGGATACCCGGCCCGCGACAACTGAGAAGGTGAATTCAAAGGGAGGAATAAATGACCAAGGTCACGCAAAAGGATCTGAAGCAGACCGAAAGAACACAAAACGGCATCACCCGCCGCGCATTCACGCGCGGTGCTCTGTCGGCAGCCCTGGCAGCACCGCTCCTGGCCAATCCGGCCTTCGTGACGCGGCTGCGCGCAATGGACTTTTCCGGCAAGAAGCTGAAGGTCATGATCAACCAGCCGCATGCCGGGTCGATCGATCCACTGTCGGCCGGCTTCGCGGAATTGACCGGCGCCGAGGTCGAGGGTGTGCCGATCCCCTATGACCAGCTGCGCGCCCAGGCAACGCTCGATGTCGTCTCCGGCACCAACGATTTCGACGTGTTCGAGTATTTCTACACCGATATCGAGGCCATGGTGAAAGACGACGTCCTGGCCGACATCACCGACAGGATCGAAGCGGAGAAGGACTCTATCGATCCCGATGATTTCCTCGGCTCGCTTTATGACACTTATACGCTCGTCGGCGACCGCCGCTACGGCCTGCCCTATGACGGCGACACGCATGTCCTGTTCTACAACACCGAGCTGTTCGACCAGGCCGGCCTCAAACCGCCGAAAACCTGGGACGACTATCGCGAGGCGGCAGCCGCAATTACCGCGGCACAGAAGGACAACGGCATCTATGGCGCCCTGATCCTCGCCCAGCAGGTTCCGGTGATCATCGGATCGAGCTACGCCAACCGCCTTGGCGGCTTTGGCGGCGACTTTGTCGATGCAAGCGGCAATCCGACGCTGGCAACCGACGAGGGTATCGCGGCTGCACAGGCAATGCTCGACGCCGCGCCGCATGCCACCCCGACACCGCTCGAGACGGCGTTCGGCAACTCGATCCCGCTCTTCCTCGGTGGTCAGGCCGGCATGATCGAGTTCTGGACGGATATGGGCACCTGGGCCCAGGATCCCGAGCAGAGCAAGATCGTCGACAAATGGGGTGTTGTCCCGATGCCGGTCGGCGGATCGAACCAGGTTCACCGCCCGGCCATGAATGCCGGCTTCGCTTTCGGCGCCTCCACCGGCGCGAAGGACGACGACATGGCCTGGGAATTCGTCAAGATGGCCTCGTCGAAAGACTTCCATCTGTCGGTCCTGACCAACAACAAGACCGGCGTCGATCCGACACGGCGCTCGGCAATTCCCGCCTACAAGGAATTCGCGCCGAAGCAGGGCGAGGTTGTCGAGCAGGCGATCATGGATGCCTTCCCGTGGCCGCGCAATCCGGAATCGCCCGAGCTGATGCAGTCCCTGACGGACGAACTCGGCCTCATGCTCGCCGGCAACAAGTCCGCCGAGCAGGCAATGACGGATACCCAGGCCTCCTGGGAAAAGATCCTGGGCTAGGACAGGGAATCCACCATTGCCAAACGCGGCATCCGAACTGAAGGCCGCCCCGCGCAAATCCTTGCGTACGGGGCGGCATATCGCTTGGCTTGCGGCGATGCCCATGATCATGGGCATCGGTGTCTTTGCCCTTTATCCCTTTGTTTACCTCATTGCCCTCGCCGTGACGGACAGCAGTCTCGCCCGGCCCTTTCAGGAATGGACGGGCTTTGCGAATTTTGCCGATGCGCTGTCCGACGAGCTTTTTGTCGGCTCCGTCTGGCGCTCGGCGCTCCTGGCGCTTTTATCGACGGCAACGGCAATGGTCCTGGGTACGGCCGTCGCGCTGCTGCTCGACAAGGCGGTCCGCGGCCGCGACCTCATCCGCACCCTCATCCTGCTGCCGCTCCTGACGCCGCCGGTCACCGCGGCGATCATGTGGCAGCTCATCCTCATGCCCCAGGGCGGGTGGCTCAATGCAGTATTGATGGACCTTTCGGTCATATCGTCGCCGGTCAGCTTTCTGGGACATCCGACATCCGCCTTCGCCTCAGTCCTCATGGTCGATGTGTGGCAATGGAGCCCGTTTGTCGCGCTGATGGTTTATGCGGCCCTGCAGACCCTTCCGAGCGAGGTCTTCGAGGCGTCCCGGCTTGATGTGCGGTCCAACTGGACGGTCTTCCGCTTCATCACCCTGCCGATGCTGCTGCCGGCGCTGCTCGGCATCGCGGTGTTGAAACTCGTCATCTCGTTCAAGGTGTTCGATCTGATCTTCGTTCTCACCGCCGGCGGTCCGGGACAGGCCACCACAGTGTCGAGTTTCTATATCTATCGCGTCGCCATCCAGCAGTTCGACATTGGGCTGGCCGCGGCGCAGACGCTCCTGTTTGCTGTCGTCGTCGGGCTCGCGACCGTGCCGTTCACGATTGCGCACGACAAATCCGAGGAGAAACTGTCGTGAAGCGCCGATATTACGTACCGCTCATCGTCATCGTTCTTGGCTTTTTTACCTTCCCGGTGATCTTCATGGCGCTGGTGTCGCTGAAGGGGCAGGCCGACATCTCGACGGGCGACGTCTTTCCGACGGTGCTTTTCTGGCAGAACTATCCGGCCGCGTTCGAATCCGTCGCCCTTGCCAAATATCTGCGCAACTCCGCGATCGTCGCCACCTGCGGCGCGGCGCTGACGCTGATCATCGCGGTGCCGGCCACCCATGCGATTGTCCGCTTCGGCCTCGGCAAGGCCTGGCTGCCGGCGACCATCCTCGGAACCTATGTCGCGCCGCCGATCGTCGCGCTGTTCCCGCTCTTCTTCCTGTTGAAGAGCCTCGGGCTGGTCAACACCCATCTCGGCATGATCATCGTCTACGGCGTGATGAACCTGCCGGTGGCGTTCTGGCTGCTGTCGTCCTTTATCAGGCGGCTGCCGGCGGAAATCGAGGAAGCGGCCAAGGTGGACGGGATCAGCTATTTGAGGACATTGCGCTCGATCGTCATTCCCTTGCTGATGCCGGGCATCGCCAGCACCGGCATCATCTGCCTGATTTTGAGCTATAACGAGTTCCTGTTCGCGTCGTTCCTGGCCCGCAGCGAGGACACGCAGACCGTTCCGATCGGCCTGTCGCTCTTCCAGGGGGACCGCCAGCTCCGTTTCGGACAGATCGCCGTGGCGTCGCTCGCCGCAATGCTGCCCATCTATCTGCTTGCGGTCTTCTTCCAGCGCTGGCTGGTCGGCGGCCTGACCAGCGGAGCGGGAAAATGAGCCGGTGCCTTATATCCATGCGGCAGCCGGCCGGCCTGGATCAGGAAACAACAACAAACAGGATTTTGCGCGGCGGCTCGGTCACCGGTTTCCGGCCCGGCCGCAAAGGGAGGGAGCGCTGTGGCTGGAATTCGCCTGCATAACGTCAAGAAGCGATATGGCTCAGTACAGGTCATACATGGTGTGGACCTGACGATCGACGATCAGGAGTTCGCCGTCTTTGTCGGCCCGTCCGGCTGCGGCAAATCCACGCTCTTGCGGATGATCGCCGGGCTGGAGGAGACCAGCGAGGGCGAAATCTGGATCGGCGACCGGGAGGTGACCCATATCGCACCCGTCGACCGCAACGTCGCCATGGTGTTCCAGTCTTACGCGCTCTACCCGCATATGACGGTCGAGCAGAATATGAGCTTTGCACTGACCGCGAACGGCATGGACAAGGCGGAAGCCGCGCGCCGCGTGGATGCAGCCGCGAAGATCCTCCACATCGAGGAGTATCTCGGCCGCAAACCCGCCGCCCTTTCCGGCGGACAGCGCCAGCGCGTCGCCATCGGGCGGGCCATTGTGCGCGATCCCGAAGTGTTCCTGTTCGACGAGCCGCTGTCCAATCTCGACGCCGAGCTGCGCGTGCACATGCGCTTCGAGCTCGAGCGGCTGCACAAGCGGCTGGACGCGACCATGGTCTATGTCACCCACGACCAGGTCGAGGCCATGACGCTTGCCGACAAGATCGTCGTCCTGCAATCGGGTCTCATCGAACAGGTCGGCACGCCCCTCGATCTCTTCGACGACCCGGACAACCAGTTCGTTGCCGGCTTTATCGGCGCGCCGAAGATGAACTTCGTGCCGGCGGTAGTTTCCGAAATGAGCGAAAAAGGCGCCACGGTAACGCTGCCGTCCCTCGGTTCGGCGCAGTTGACGAGGAAGCTGAAAACGCAGTCGCTCTCGAAGGGTCAGACAATCACGCTCGGCATCCGGCCGGAGCATTTCTCTTTTGAAGCCTGCCCCGGCGCGCAGATAAAGCTGGAATGCGAGCTCGTCGAGCAGCTGGGCGATATCGCCTACCGCTACGCGGTTTCCGAGAGCGGCGAACGCCTCATCATCGGCCTGCGCGACGACCGCACAAGCCGGGAAGGCGAAAGCTTCGAAACAATCATCCCCGCCGAGCGCGCCTTCCTCTTTGACGAACAGGGCGGACGCATCCGCTGAGAGCGGGAAACGCCCCCAAATGCTTCCCGATCCCCTATCTCGACGCGAAACCGGCGGACCTCTTCGCTGGCCTCGGCTCCATGTTCGAAGGGGGTCAGCCTGAGGCTGGTTCCCCACACAAAGCTGGGTGGCCTATTTTGTCACACCTGCAACTAATCGTTCGCCCGATGCGTCGCGGCCGGGTTGCCCGGAACCGGTGACGCCGGGTCGCCGTCTATTGCGGCGTCGATCAGCGGAACCAGCCTGTCGAGCGCATAGTCGAGGCTGAGCGGACTGGAATAGGCGAGCGCGCCGGACAGCAAGACGGGCGCGACGATCTCGCGCCCTTCCCTGTAGGCTCCCATCGTGTGCCGCAGGGGCAAGGCCTCAAGGTGCTGAACAACGGCCCCCTCATCGAGCCAGAAGACCAGATCGGCATCATAGGGATCCGTGACTTCAGGCGAAATCCGCGTAAAGAATCCCGGACCCATGACGGCTTTGAGCGCATCCGGCATCTCGAAGCCCAGCGCCTGAAGAATGCGCCAGCGGACGTCGCTGTCGTTGAAGAACACCGGCCCCTTGGGCTGGCCGATGGCCGCTGTCTTGCCTTGCCAGTCCGGGCGTTTCCGCCGGATGTTTTCAATCCGGTCCTGCAGCCGTTCGATAATTTGCCCCGCCCGGTCCTCTTTGCCGACGGCCCGGCCGATCGTCGTCAGCATCTCCGGCCACGAGGTCTCGTAGGGGCCATATCCCGGTTTCGGCGCGATAACCGGCGCAATCTTCGAAAGCAGCCGGTATTCGTCTTCCCTCAGATCCGTCCAGATTGCCTCGATCAGATCCGGCTCAAGCGCGGCAATGGCCTCGACATTGATCGGGCCGCGAATAACGGCCGGCTCGAAGCCGTCGGACGTCTCGTCCACCCACGGCCACAGGCCGTATTCATCGCCTCCATACCAATGGCGGATCGCCACCGGTCTTACGTCCAGTGCGAGAAAAAAATCAGCGCCGTTATAGCTGAGCGAAACGATCCGTTGCGGCTGCCCCTCGACGCTCGTCATGCCGAAAGCGTGCTCGAATTGCTGTGCGGCCGACGCGAGAGGCAATCCGACCGGAAACCAGGCCAGCGCAATGAAAACCGTTAGTCGAAGGAGCAGATTTCCGACCGCACTCATGACAGATACCCGCATTTGGCGCTCGCGCGCCGGCGACGATCGTTTATGCCGCTCCGGGCCACACCCCGCAACAGCGCTTACCAGCGCGCATGTGCCTTGAGCCAGAAGGACCGGCCCTCGCCATAGCTGCATACGTTGACGCCATTGCAGCTCGCAACATAGCGCTCGTCCGCAATGTTGGTCACGTTGAGATCAAGCCCCCAATTGTCTTTCTCATAACCGATTTTAGCGTCGAACAAAGTCACTGCGGGAACTTTCAGGGTGTTCTCGTTGTCGACCCAGGACGAGCCCTGGTAGCGCACGCCACCGCCAACACGAACACCCTCAAACCGGCCCGCCGGAACGGTGTAATCCACGAACAAGGAGGCAAGTTGTTCGGGAACGATGTTGGGCGTATTGCCGACAATCGCGGGATTTGCGTCTTCCTTGATTTCGAGATCATAGGCCGTGACCGCGGCAGTCAGCCGGAGATCGTCCGTCAGATTGGCATAGGCCTCGAATTCGACGCCGCGCGAATTGACCTCGCCGATCTGGGTTTCCACACCGAACGGTCCGGTCACGACATTTCTGCGGGTCAGGTCAAAAACCGCCAGGGTGAACAAGCCGTCGAACCAGGTCGGCTGATACTTGATCCCGGCCTCATACTGTTCGCCGGATTCGGGTTCAAAAAAGGCGACCTGCGAGGACGAGCCGATCAGCGGATTGAAAAAGCTCGCCACGCTTGCGTAGGGGGTGATGCCGTTCGCGAACTCGTACGCCGCTCCGGCACGGCCGGAGAAGGCATAGTCGGTCCCGTCATAGGCCGGCGAACCGGTCGCCTCCGTGTCCACATAATCGTAGCGCCCGTTCAGCGTCACGGTCCAGCCATCGCCGAACTTGATGCGGTCCTGGACATAGAAGCCGACACGGTTCTGGACCACCTTCTGGTCGATATAGGGAAAGGGCGTCAGCTGCGCCGCGCCATATTGCGGGTCGGTCACACTGATTGTTGTACCGGTCGCCGCCGCCTGCACCTGGTCCATATTGAAGTAGGTGTAGTCGGTTCCGAACAGGAGATTGTGCTCAAGCACCCCGGTCCTGATGGTCCCCTCAAGCTGATTGTCGATCAGGAGATTGTTGATTGTCGTATCGTGCTGGAAAACGATGCGGCTGAATACCGGATCGGGCAGGACCGGCGTCGGGAGAAAGTCCGAATATCCGGCGGGGTAGAGGTTGAACTCGTGAAGGTCCGAATACCCGTAACGCAGGTTTTGCCGCACGGTCCAGTCATTGTCGAACGTGTGCTGGAGTTCATATCCGATTGACGCCTGGCGGCGCCGATAGTCGTCAAGATCGGGTTCTGTATAGTTCCTGTCGGGATCGATGTAACCAAAGGAAGCTGGTTCCACGGTTCCGACATAAGGCAGGAAGCTCGCGGCTCCGTGCTTCTCATCAATAAGGGTTACATTGGCAAGGAACGTCAGGCTCGTTGCCGCGTCCGGGCTGATGGTCAGGCTCGGAGAGACCGAGCCGCGAACCCCCTCCTGGAAATCGTAGTACCCGTCGCCGCCCAGAATCCGGCCTGACACACGGAAGTCGTAGATATCGTCCAGCGTGTCGCCGATATCGAAACCGAGATAGGCCGTGCCGGCGTCGTTGATGCCGGTCTCGATGTATCGCAGGCGCTCGCCGGTCGGCTTTTTGCTGATGTAGTTGACGATCCCTCCGGCGCTCGAACCGCCGTAAAGAACGGAGGCCGGTCCGCGCAACACGTCAATCCGGTCCAGGTTGAAGCTGTCGATGTAAAAGGCTCCGAAGCCGAAGCCATAGAGCTGAAGACCATCGAGGAAAACGCCGGTCTGCGTCGCATTGAAGCCGCGCAGGAAAAACCAGTTCGTATCGCTGTCCGGACCATAGGGCTGCGCAAAGACGCCGGCGGTATAGCGAAGCGCCTCGTCCGCCGTCTGCGCGCCCTGATCGTCCATTTGATCGCGGGTGACCACCGAGACGGATTGCGGTATTTCCTGGATCGGAACGCTCGACTTCGCGCCTGTTCCGGTCGTCTTTGCAACATATCCGTCCAGTTCGGCGGCATTGTTGCCTGCCCGGCCGTCATCCTCATCACCAGAACGGCCTTCGTCTTCCGCAACAATCGTGCGAAGCGCCGTGGGTTCGCCCGGACCGGTACCGGCAACCTGCTGAGCCTGTACTTGCGCAGGCCCGCACAAAATAACCGCCGCAGCGCCGGCGTAGAGCCGCATGGACACGGAACGAGTGTCGCTCATTATTCCCCACCTCAACATAACATGTGGCCCGGGCTCGCCGCGGGCAGCAGATAAATTGAGTTTCTAGATCAAGTTTTTGCGTGCCGATTGAACGCGATTTCGGTGAATTGAACGATATTTTGAAAAATTATCCGGTCCTGGCTCGGCGCCAGGCCTTTGGCGTCGTGCCGGTAAACTGACGAAATACGCGCGTAAAGTGGGCCTGATCCGAAAATCCGGTCGTCACCGCGATAGCGCTCAGCGCCATGTCTGTGTTTTCCAGATGGTGTTTCGAACGGTTGACCCGGGCCCGCATCTGCCAGCGGTGCGGCGGCATGCCGGTCGTAAGCCGGAAGGCGTTGCAGAAATAAGCCGGAGACAGGCCGGCGAGATCAGCGAGGTCCTGCAGGCGAATGGTGTCGGCGTGATTGTCTTCAATGAACTCGATCGCCCGGCGCAATGTGTGCGCCGCAAGTTGTCCCTTGTATCGGACTGTTCTCGGCTTTATGCGCGCCAGAGCCACAAACAGGGAACAGATCAGACTGTCGCCGTAAAGGTCGTGCAAGGTTCCGGGGGTTTCACATTCGCCCGCGATCAGCTTCGCAAGCGACAGGACACGATCGTCGGAAAAGCAAAGATTGGGAACGTCGATCCGGTCGGATTCGAAATCCCCGGCAAATTTCCTTGACAGCCTATCGATGTCGAAATGGATATCCAGGTGACGCAGCGTTGCAAGGTTCTCGATCCTCGACCAGACCTTGAAGCCGGCAGGAATGTAAAAGAGCTTGCTTTGCTTCTTCGTCTGCGCCGCGCCGATATCCGGAGAAGCGGTCACATTCATCCGGCCGCGCCCCGTCTGATCGAGCACGACGACAAGACGCGGCGCGTGGGACACGTATTCGCCCTGCGCGATCGTGCTGCATTTCACATCCCACAGATCCGCAATGGCGCCCTCAAATATCTTGAGCCGCAGGTCACCGACAACAGTGAGGCCTTCGGTCGAGCTCTGCATGCGCGGATGAAAAGTCATGACCACCGCCCGGAACTAAATACTGACTCTTATAGTCATATTTAAGAATTGCCCGCGAGCGGCACGCATTGTCAAGGTCCGGGCGCCGGAATCGGGGAACCGCGCCAGGAAAACCACCGCATGCGGCGCGCCGGCCGGCCTCGCCCGGATATCCGACCGTCACCGGCGCCTTTTTGAACGCCATGCGCTATTTCTGGTCGGTGCGGCGGAACGCGCCCTGCACGATCCGGTCGATGACCATCGCCACGAACAGGATCGCGAACCCGCCCAGAAGACCGGGTCCCTTGGCGGCAAACTGCAACGCTTCGAGGATCACCTTGCCGAGCCCGCCGCCGCCGATGAGCGAAATGATCACGACCATCGACAGGCACATCAGGATCGTCTGGTTCACACCGGTCATGATCGACGGCAGTGCGAGCGGCAGTTCCACATCCTTGAGCAGCTCCCATCGCGACGCACCGAATGCGGTCGCCGCTTCCTTGATATTTTCGGGTACGCCGCGCATGCCGAGCGCGGTCAGGCGAATGACCGGCGGCATGCCGAAAATGATCGTCGCCAGAATGCCGGGCGGGTTGCCGGTGCCGAAAAAGGCGATGATCGGGATCAGGTAGACGAAGGCAGGCAGCGTCTGCATGAGGTCGAGCACCGGCTCGGCGAACTTGTACGCGCGCATCGACTTGCCGAACCAGATGCCGAGCGGAATGCCGATGACGACGCACAGAACGACCGCCGCGCCGACGAGCGCAACCGTTTCCATGGCGATTTCCCAATAGCCCAGGAACGCGATGTAGGCGAGCGCGGCCGCCGTGAAGATTGCGACGCGCGGCCCCGCGGCGCGCCAGGCGAACACGCAGATGACCGCCATGACCACCGGCCACGGCGTGCCGATGAGAGCGAGAGAAATCGTGTCGAGGATCTGCCGCACGACGAGCACGATGCCATCAAAGGCGCCGGAGCCGCTGCGTGCCGCATCGTCGATGACCGCTTCGAGCCAGCGCGCCGTCGCACCATAAAAATCGGGGTCGGCCGGAAAGGCGGTCAGCCAGTCCGGAATGTTCTCGATGGTGAAGCGGTAGACGGTCAGTGGAATGATGACGAGACCGAGCACCACGCCGAACAGGATGTTGGGCATGCGGAAACCCGACGGCACCTCGGCGGGCGCAACGCGCCATCTGGAATACTGCTTCTCGTAGACGACGTTCGACCACACGCCCTGCACCAGCCGCAGCACGACCAGCAGCACCAGCCCTGATGCGAGGATCATAAAGGCATCGGCAGCGGCCGCCTCGGCCGTTCCCCTGCTGCGCTCGGCGGCGCGCAGCAGATTGCCGGCGAGCGTTTCGAAGCGGCTGGGGTCCTCCCCCGCTTCGCGCGCCGCCTGCGCCTGCTGCAGGAACTGCTCGGCGCGCGCGGCCTGACGCCCGGCCTGCGCCATCGCATCGGCTCCCAGCTCACCCCATGTGCCGCGCCCGATCTGCACGAAGGCGACGATCTCCAGGATCAGAAACGCCCAAAACAGCCCCCAGATGCCGCGTGCGGCGGCCCAGAACGGACCGAACAACGCGGCTGCCCAGTTGAACACCCGCGGTATGCCGGTGGTGGTCTCGTGAATGGCATGGAACGCCTTGACGTAGTAGTCCGGATTGCGGTCGACGAACGTGGCGATGGACTGGTCCAGCGCGTGGCGGTCGACCTCGATGTCCTTGACCGAGGAGGCCTTGCTGGCAACCGGATCCTGGGCGTCATTGTCTAACGGCTTCGTGTTCATCACCGGCCTCCCTGAATGCCGCGCAGCAACGTGGTCTTGGTGATGATGCCGACATCCTTGCCCGCATCGGTGACGACGAGCTGCCCCTCGCTGCCAATTGACACATCGATCAGTGAATCCAGATCCTGTTCGCCGTCGACGCGAATGGCGTCGGCGGGCGCCGCGCCGTTGGCAAGCGGCTCCATGATCGTGTGCGCGCGCACCAGCTTGAGCCGCGAAATGCCCTGGACGAACTCGCGCACATAGTCGTCGGCCGGCTGGGTGACGATCTCCTCCGGCGTACCGATCTGAACGATGACACCGTCCTTCATGATCGCAATGCGGTGGCCGATCCGGATCGCCTCGTCGAGGTCGTGGGTGATGAACAGGGTCGATTTGTTGAGGTCGCGCACCAGCGCCTTGAACTGGTCCTGCAATTGCAGGCGGATCAGCGGATCAAGTGCCGAAAAGGGCTCATCCATCAACAGGATTTCGGGGTCGCTCGCCAGCGCCCGCGCGATTCCGACCCGTTGCTGCATGCCGCCGGACAGTTCCTTGGGCAATCGGTCTTCATAGCCGGTCAGATCGACAAGGCCGAGCGTGTAGTCGGAGATCGCCCAGCGTCTGGACTTCGGGATCTTCCGGATTTCGAGCGGGTAAGCGACATTCTCGCGCACCGAGCGGTGCGGCATCAGCGCCATATGCTGGAACACCATGCCGATATGCCGCGCGCGCATCTGGCGCAACTCCGCCGTTCCCATCGCGCTCACATCTTCCCCGAGCACCTTGATCGAACCCGCACTCGGCTCGATGAGGCGGTTGACATGCCGCACAAGCGTGGACTTGCCCGACCCGGACAGCCCCATGATGCAGAAGATCTCGCCGCGCGAGACGGAGAACGAGGCATCGCGCACCCCGATGACCGTCTGGTATTTCTCCAGCGCTTCGGCCTTGGAAAGGTCGGTCTTTTTGGCCTCGGCGATGGTTTCCTCGCTGCGATCACCGAACACTTTCCAGACATTGGTCAGCTCGACGACGGTCTCTGTCATGGTGATCCCCCACGGCTTATGGATACGGTCACGCGACCGTAAGGGGCCGCCGCGGAACAGCCATTCCGCGGCGGCCCGAAGACATGATCAGTTGGTCAGCCATCCGAGGACCACGTCCTCGTTTTCCGACACCCAGTTCTTGGCGAATTCCTCGACGTCCTGGTCCTCAACCGACAGCGCGTAGCCGGCCTGGCTGAGCACCTCGGGCGGCATCTGGTAGTTGTCGAGCATGGCAGCGACCTCCGGGAACTTGTCACGGATGGATGCGGCATAATGCAGGTGCAGCGTGGCGCCCTTCCATGCCGTGGAGGCCGACGATTTCTCCAGCCACTGCGGATCGTCCGTCGGTTGGATGATCGTCCAGGTGGACGGATCGTGCTCCGGCTCTTCCAGATAGACAAGATCGTAGGCCACGAAGATGAAATGCGGCTCATAGCAGAAACCCATCCACGGCTCGTCCGCCGACGCGGCTGCCCCCAACTCGCCCCAGGCGACGGTGCCGTCATATTCCTTCAGGTCCATCGTCTGGTCATAACCGTAGGATTTGGCGCGGATCTTCTCAATCACGGTGGAGGCCCAGCCGGGCGCGCCGATCCAAACTTCCGGCGTGCCGTTGCCGTCCTTGTCGAAGATCGCCATCTTGTCGGGGTCGGTCAGGTCGTTGATCGAGGTGATGCCATGGGTCTCTGCCGTGTGCTTCGTGACGCACATGCCCTGAACCGCCTGAACGGGTTTCTCGTTCATCACGACGGACTGGTTTTCCTTGACATATTTTTGGTGGAGGTTGACCTGGTTCGGAAGCCAGACTTCCGGATGCAGGTGCATCGAGCCGGCATCCATGGCCTCGAAGATGATCGGGTTGGTGCCGCTTTGCAGTTCCACGTCGAGACCGAAATTGTCTTCGATGACAACCTTGAGGATGTTGGATGTGGCATTGGCGGCCGGCCAGTTCGGCACGCCAAGTACGAGATCGGCCGCTTGTGTTGCCGCGACGGATCCCATCGATACGAGCGCCGTCGCAATCAACAGTCGGGATTTGCTGGTCAGCATTGCAGGTGTTCCTTTCCCTGATGGTCGGTTTTTGTTGGCAAGGAAGCGGCGCTCGACCCGCGCGCCGCCTCATTGGAAGGTAATTGTCCGCTCGAGAACGCCACGCAGCTGTCGACGAGCACGTCGAGCGTGTCGAACAGCGGGACATTGCTGTGCAGCCGATCGGCCATCAGCGAGAATTCAGTGCAGCACACCATGATGACGTCGGCGCCCAGGCCGGTGAGATGATCAGCCGCTCCTTGCAGCGCGGCGGCCGCCTGCCGCGAAACGCCGTTCCTCTTGACGTCGCGGATGATGGCAAGGCGCGCATCCTCGTCCTTGCCGTAAACCGGCGACAACCCGACATCCGCCAGAGGCCTTTCAAACACACCCGTCGCCTTCAACGCCGGCGATCCGAGCACGCCGATGCGTGCGCCGCGCGCGCTCAGGCTGAGCGCCTTGCGGGCGGCCAGCTGCACCATGTCGAGAAACAGAATGGGCACCGAATCAGCGATCGCGCGGGCATAGCAGTGGGCCGTGTTGCAGGGCATCGCCAGCGCCTCGGCGCCGGCAGCTTCCAGGCTTCGCGCCATCTCGGCCAGCACCGGGCCGGGGTCCTCGCCGTCGCCCTCGATCAGGGCCCGGATTCGCGAGGGAACCTGCGTATTGTTGTGCACGATCAGCGGAACATGCTGCAAATCATCGTCGGCCGGAACCGCGTCCAGCATCTTCTGCATGAACAGGATCGTGGCCTGCGGGCCCATGCCGCCCAGCACGCCGATGACCGCCCGCTCCGTCGTCATGCCGCACCGTCCAACGACAGTTTGCCGGCCGTATGCGCGATGATCTGTGCGATATGCTCGCAGTCTTCAAGCGTGAATGTCAGCGGAATGCGCATATCGAACAGGCCCGCGAGAATCCGGTCGGTCCGCTCAAGATCCTGCGGCTCGATATAGGTCCAGCTCCGGTGGTTGGAGGTGAAGGCGACCGGCTCGGTGGCGCCAAACCACTTCAGTTCAACGCCCAGCGACTTGTTTGCGGCAAGAAATGCGCGCGCCGTTCCGGCATCGGCCCAGGGAAGACGAAACTGAATCGAGCTGCCGACATAGGCTTCGGCATCCGGCCGCTGCGGCAGGACGATGCCCGGGACCGAGGACAGGTGCGCCGCAATCAGGTCGTACCGTTCGTTCCAGCGGCGGATATTGTCGTCGAGCGATGCCAATTGCGGCAATAAAATGGCGGCGCGCAGATTGTCCATACGCCCGGACATATTGGGCGTTTCCAGCCGGATGGCATCGAAAGCCTCCTTGGGCGGCGCGGCGCCGTGGCGCTCATACAGCATATAGGAGCCCGACAATATGATCGCGCGTGCCATGAATGCGGGATCGTCCGACGTCAGCAACCCGCCTTCGCC
>NZ_CFHWAF010000068.1:0-16603 GCF_984452065.1 Hoeflea sp.
TGAAGCGGGCCCGTCTCGAAGACGGGGGAGCTAACCCAAAGCAATGGAACTTAGATCGGACGGGTAAGGATACGCCGCCCTGCCCGCCTTCGTTCGCTTTGACATAGTCTTTAAACGTTTCCTCTATGATTGCTGGACGAGCCCCATGAAGTGGTAGACGACGTCGATCAAAGCCGGCGATATCGCTTGTTCGGGGATCCCTTTCTGCATTGAAAACGAAACGGCCTTTGCCCGCCTGGTTTTCCCGCGCCTTCAAGACTTCCTTTGCGACGTAATCGGCAAAGATATCGTTCGTGATCTTGTCGCCGTAGATTTTATGCGCCTCTCGGGCCAGCAGGATTCCCTCGTAGTTGTTCCAGTAATCCATCAGATGGTGCTTGAGCGGATTGCTCGCGTACCACTCGTTGAGAAAACCCGTTTGAAGAGTCTGGATAACGGCGGCTTCCTCGGTATCCATGCCGACCATATGAGGCCTGGAAATCCAATCCAGATATTTGGCGCCGAAAACAAATGCATGCCGAAAGGCATCCTGCGCCTCGGTGGCCCTGAATTCAGGACGGCCCCATTCGTCATTCTCGGTGAATTCCGTTAGGCCACGTTGAGCACCATATTTACCCGCCCATGCGCGAAATGCTGTAGGCGGCATTGCCGGTGGCCTTAGTTGCCATCCGCCAGGTAGTTTTATGCCGGCCATGATCAATCTCTTTCTTCAAACAAGAACAAACAACGGTTATGTCTATCTGCTTCGATTGGCAGACATCGGGCGACGGCCTTCGGTGTATAACTGCACTGTCCAAAACCTTCCGGCGTGCCGTCTGACTGGTAGTTCGTGGAGATTTGCGGACTGCTTATTCCAAGAAGACCGGCAAGCGACAATTTCAGCGCTTTGCCGGAATGGTCGTATATCAAGGCAATGATTTCCTGCGCGTCCCGGCGACAAATGTTCTTCCCCAAAGTGCCTTCAATGAACTTCAACTGGCTGAGATCAATGACGTCATATCCACCCGAGGAGATTGATGTGAGGCAGACCTCCCTCCACTCCTCGCCCAGTTCCGTGAAGTCAATCGTGCCTGCCGCCTTGTCCCAATGTACTTTGTCCTTAACCAAATGAGACAAGTCCTCTCGGAAGAGATTTTCGAACCTGCACAAGATGTCAGCATGAGCCAGTGTTGAAAACATCAGCAGATAAAAAAGAAGTGTGCCTGCTATCAGTCTGCGAATAAGCATTAACGTTGATCCTCATCAGGCCAAGTAATAAACCTTGCTCATGTCGTCCCGCGGAAAAAACAGAACTGAGCTTCGGTTCTTCGAAAATGTCATGTCACGGGCGGGCGATAGATCATGTCAACGGGCGAGTCGACCTCCTCAAACCGGTTGCCCTGCGGACGGGCGATATCATGAAACCGCGTCGCGCCCTTCACCCGGTGCACCCGCCCGCCCATCAGCATGCGCAACAGGTTCGGCGAAACATGCGCGAAACGCAGATCGTATTATCAGCTAGTTGGAACTTTATTGATCCGAACACGTAAGCAGCGTTGCCAGCACCTAGTTCCTCAGATACCCCAAGCCTGTCCTGATTGAGGTAGAGATCGGTGGTTATAACATGGTCGCCGCTTCTACCGGGTTTTGATAGCCCAAGCTTTTGTAGCTGCTTAAGTGTATATTTCCCATCAGCCAGACTCATTTGCTTAGTTCTGAGATTTCTGATCACATCAAAATCCTGCAGCTCAATTCTTTGGCCGAATCCACGCGTCAGGACATCCTCATTGTTGAATACTATTTTCGGCGGTTCGGCAGCACCTGAGTCGTACACCTCGTGCTCAAAGAGACCGGCCTGGTATGGATTATAAGGCTGGCCCCACTTCAATAGATTGTTGAACACGGTTCCCGTAACCTCGGTTATGTCGTCGGCAATCCATGCCCGGCGCTTTCGATCAAATTGTATTGTCATCAGATTTCCTAGTGATTACGCCAAGTAATACACCTTGCTCATATCGCCCTGCAGAAAAAACAGAATTGATCTTCGGTTTTTCGAGAGGGTCATGATCACTGGCAAGCGATAGATCATGTCCACCGGAACGTCGATTTTCTCAATGCAATCTTCGGCATAACCGACAACATCAAGAACTTGCTTGGCAAATTGGTCCTTACTTGATTTTTCCCGCTCCAGAAGATGCATGAAGGAGGCAACCTCGATCCAGGTTTTGCCAAGCTCGCGATATGGCGCCGAAGCACCGCTCCCCAAGACTTGTTCAGCGGTAATGTCATCGAGAACGGAATAGACGCCGGCAACGCAATTGAAATCCGAGTGGAAGGCTTTGGTGGCGTGGACGTTAACATTGGGCAATGCCGAGCGAACACGCTCGAGCACGTCCCATCGCGTAACGGTGAAGCAGCCGGAAAGCAAAAGCACACCGGCGAACAGGAACGCATGCACCATAAAAACTCGCCGCATCTCGATTGTCCTTTGCTTATCGAACTGGCTATGTTCTACTCCAAATTATGTTCTATTTTTGTTCTTATCAAACTCCGTTTACGCAATGGCACAGGACTCCAGTGGTGCAGGCGCAGCAAAGCGATGTTAGCTGTGTTGTTGCTATCTATAGGGGATGCGCGGACAAACCGCGATCCCATTAAAGGACTGTAGGAGGCTTATGCAGCCGAAAATCTGATAATGCGCTGATTATTTCGAGCTTTTTTAGAGCATCGGGCGATGCTCTAAGGCCGATTTCTCTGAATCAATGTACTTTCTATTGTCATTTAGTTCTGTTGCATTTCTGCCATGCTGTTAAATATTACCTTTACAAATGAAATTCCTCCCATGCGCAAAAATTGACTCCTATAATAATAATTCGTAGTCAATTATTAACTACTCAGCAAATTTGGAGGCATGCCGTGAAGAAAAACTATGAAAAGCCGGCAATCGAGAAGCGTGCGAGACTGGAAAAGGTCTCGGCGTCGTCAAAGAAGGAGGGTCCGGTTGTCGTTTCCGGCATCTATCTTCGCGACTTTTTGACTGATTGATGGCGTTCCGTATGAGCTAGAGGGGCAATCGCGGCATGAAGAAGTCATATGAAAAACCCGTAATCCGTAAATGCGCGAAACTGGAAAACGTTACGTCGCTGGGCCGCGGCGGACCCGTCGTGGTTTCGGGGATATCCTTCAAGCCAAAGCCGACCTTCGATTAATTCAACGTCGGTCTATTGTGGATGTGCAGGGAGTTAGAGCATCGGGCGACAATATTGAGCCATGTGCGTAAACCGGGTTCTGTGAACGACGATGGTGTGATGAGGATGCCATCTTGAAAACACAACGCGGGAACGAACCCGGCTCTCGATCGAGGTCGTCGTCCGGCGGCCTTTTTGTTGCCTGCCGGCGCCGGACCGGTTCTTTGAGCGTAGGCGTATAAGTGTCCATCCACGTGCAACTTCCGGTCTTTGTGGTGTCGCGAGCCGATTTGCCGGAAAAGTCGATTCGGTTGGGCCTGTGTCGGGTGGGGCGTTGAAAAAATTTGTACTTTGCCGCCCCAGAGGCGGCCTGAATGATATGTTTTGTCAGATTGAACACTGTTGGCGATACGCTAAGGGCTTCGATCGCACACTGATTGTCGACACCGAGCAGTCCTTCCTGGCGGGTGCGTTCTGCGACTTTTTCACACCGCTCGACAGTTCTGAAAAGGCCGTCTTCAATTTGACGGAGGAGCTGCTGCGCCTGCTTAACGGCTCGCGATGTTTTCCCGCGTCCATAGTGGGCCGTTTGTCCGATTATGTTTCGGTGCTGACGGATGCCAACACGTATGTCGAGGCCGATAGCGGCGAACGCCTGTCGTTCGACTTCAACAAGGAGTATGATGAAACGGTACTTGTTCACGAGCAGTGCGGCGGCGGAAAGGAGTCCTGCGATCTGCTGTCCCGGCTGCGGTTTTCCGATGAACTCACCGGAACAATCGGCGAGAAGCTGAAAGATCTGCCTTCCCGATATGCAGCGGTTCATGTCCGCCATACAGATTACGAAACGGACTATCACAGCTTCTTCAGAAAGATCGGCAAGCGTGTCGCCGAACAGCCGCTGCTGATCTGCAGCGATGATGCCTCCGTTATCAGGAATGGTGCCGCTTTCTTCGACCGGTCCCGCATCGTTACCGTGACACATGTTCCGGAAACAGAAGGAAAACCACTGCACATTGCCGGCACACACGAGAGTACGGGCGCCTTGAAGGAAGCCGCGATCAATTCCTTTGTCGATCTGGTCGCGCTCGGCAAAGCCGACCGTTTCTTCTTTACGGTCGTCAAGAACGGCTTCCCGTCCGGCTTCTCCCAATTGGCAGCCTATCTGTGCGACCACAAGGAGGTGATTGCCTCACTGATGGGAGAGGAGACGGATATGTCGGTCACATCAGGACGGTCAGGTTCGGTCCGAATACAGCCTCTGAAAATCAAAATCGTGAAGGCGCTCCCGCGACCGGTTCGAAATCTGTTTTAGTTGACCGGAGACACGGTTGTTCAGGGTTCGGTCCTTGCGCGATGCGGGACATCAAGCTCAAACACGGCCTCCAGCTTGCAGAAAAGCGCGTTCGGATGCATCATGCACCCATGGTTGAGCAGAACCGCAAATGTTCATTGAGCAACTGTGTATTTGCCACACATGGGCGTTTTTTTATGGCCGCCTTTGCGGGCGTTCTTTTTTCCGTCCTGTTGGTCGCGGTGCCGGCGCCGGCCGGCGAAGGTATCGATTGCAATTGCGTTGCCAACGGCGAGCGCATCGAACTCGGCAAGCTTCATTGTATCAAGACCGCCTCCGGCAAAGAGTTCCTGGCGCGGTGCGAACGGGTGCTGAACAACACATCATGGAAGCGCCTGCAAGAAGGCTGTCCGAGTGCCGGAAACCGGCCGCCGGCACCCGATAATCCATTGATCTGATATAGAAGGTCCGCGCCTTGCCGGCGGGCCGGAAGTCAGTTCTTGCCCTTGGTGAGCATGTCTTCCGCCAGCGCGATCGCTGTGCGTCGGTCCGCTTCATCGGCGATCGAGAATGCCTGTTCCTGCATGTTACGGATCCAGCCACGGTCGGCCGTCGGTGCCCGCTCGAGCGCGACCGTCATATAGGCGAGTCCGCGCACGGTGTGGCCTTCCTGGAAGATAGCGTCGCCGAACAGGGCCGAAGCGCCCGGATGACCTGCCTTGCGCGCCCTGTTGAGCCATTTCTTGGCCTGCCGCAAATCCGTTCTGCCGCCTTCTCCGAGCAGCATCATCCGGCCGAGTTGAAACTGGGCCTCCGGAATACCGAATGCCGAGGCCGCCTGAAAATAGAGCTGGCGCGCCTGAACCGGGTCGGCCTTCACGGGGCTGTCCGGAATGCCCCGGCGATAGTAGCTGGCGAGCGAGACGAGCGCATTCACAAAGTAACCGGTTTCGCTGGAACCCGGCTCCACGCCTTCGCGCGCGATGCGATCATAGATCTTGAAGGCCTCATAGTCGTTCTCGACCACGCCGTCTCCAGCCGCATACATATTCGCGAGCGCCCAGCGGGCGCCGGGGTGTCCCTGCTCGGCCGCGTGCCGGTATGCCTCGACGGCATCGTCCTTCTTGCCTTTCTTGTAGGCGGAAAACCCGAACTTGAACAGCACGAGCGGGCCGGACTTCTCGTTCACCCCGGCATCGGGGTCGAAGGCCGATGCGCTTCCGGAGAAACCGGATGTCAGAACCATCATGCAGGCAATTACACGCCCGGCGGTCAAACTAGATATCTGCATAACACTGTTTTTCTTTTGCTCCACCCGGATGTGTCACCGCGCCGTCTCGTGCCGTTCCGACAGTCTGGGCGTATTTCCACAATACACCGGATGTGTAATCCGTTTCACGTGGTTGCCAGGCCGCACCCCTTTGGGCCAGTTCCTCGTCACTCAGGCGCACATTGATCGTGCCCTCGACAGCGTCGATATCAATGATATCGCCATCCTCCAGAAGACCGATCGGCCCACCAACAGCAGCCTCCGGTCCCACATGTCCGATGCAGAAGCCGCGGGTTGCCCCGGAGAACCTGCCATCGGTTATCAGCGCCACCTTGTCGCCAACGCCCTGGCCATAAAGCGCCGCGGTCGTCGCAAGCATCTCGCGCATTCCGGGCCCGCCTTTCGGACCCTCATATCGAATGACCAGCACCTCGCCTTCCTTGTAGTCACGTTTGGTGACGGCCTCGAAACACTCTTCCTCGGAATCGAAACAACGCGCCGGTCCGGAAAAAACCTGATTGGCCATTCCGGCAACTTTCACAATCGCGCCCTCGGGAGCAAGATTGCCTTTCAGCCCGACCACACCGCCGGTTTGGGTTATCGGTTCATTGGCCGGACGAACGACATCCTGCTTGTCGTTCCATTCCACGTATTCCATGTTTTCGGCAATTGTGCGGCCAGTCACCGTCATACAATCCCCGTGCAGATATCCGTGATCGAGCATGGTCTTCATCAACAGCGGAATGCCGCCGGCCTCGAACAGGTCCTTCGCCACATATCTGCCGCCGGGTTTGAGATCGGCGATATAGGGCGTCTTGCGGAAAATCTCCGCCACGTCGAAAAGGTCAAACTTGATACCGCATTCGTGGGCAATCGCCGGCAGATGGAGTGCGGCGTTGGTCGAACCGCCGGACGCGGCCACAACGGCAGCGGCATTCTCCATCGCCTTACGTGTAACGATGTCGCGCGGGCGTATATTCTGCGCAATCAGCTCCATGATTTTTTCGCCGGCCGCATAGCCGAACCTGTCACGGATCTCATAGGGCGCCGGCGCGCCGCACGAATAGGGCAGCGCCAGGCCCATCGCTTCGGCAATCGTTGCCATCGTGTTCGCCGTGAACTGGGCGCCGCAGGAGCCCGCCGACGGGCATGCGACCTGCTCGATTTCCGCCAGATCCTCATCCGACATATTGCCGACCGAATGCTGACCGACAGCCTCAAAAACGTCCTGGACGGTGATCTCGCGTCCGCGGAAATTGCCCGGCAGGATCGACCCGCCATAGATAAAGATCGAGGGCACGTTCAGCCGCACCATCGACATCATCATGCCGGGCAGCGACTTGTCGCAACCGGCCAGTCCGATAAGGGCATCATAACAATGGCCGCGCATCGTAAGCTCGACCGAATCGGCAATCACGTCACGCGATACCAGCGAGGACTTCATGCCCTGATGGCCCATGGCAATGCCATCGGTCACGGTGATGGTGCAGAATTCACGCGGCGTGCCGTTCGCGGCGGCAACCCCCTTCTTCACCACCTGTGCCTGACGCATAAGCGAGATATTGCATGGAGCGGCTTCGTTCCAGCAACTGGCAACGCCAACCAGAGGCTGCGCAATCTCCTTGGACGACAAACCCATTGCATAAAGATAGGAGCGATGCGGCGCCCGGGCCGGTCCAACCGTCGTGTGACGGCTCGGGAGCTTGGATTTGTCAATTGTTTTGTCGTCCATAGAATTCCTCATTATGCAAAATGTGTATTCTTAACAAACCCGACACATGCGCAAGTGTGACGGATGCGCCCGGTTTATGGCCGGAAATTGACAACCGCCCTTGCCAGTCGTCATAGCAAACCTTTGCGAAAAAAAGTGTTGCCAAATCGTCACATACATGAGTCAGGTGGTGATTTTGGATTAAAAAGTAAAGGCCCCGGCGGAGCCGGTTGTCTGGATTGCATATTTATGCTCCGGAATCAGCCGAACTGGCCTCTGCCACGTTCGCCAGAGCCGAAGTCAGCTTTTCATGCTGGCTTTCCAGATCGCTCAGCCGCTCGCGCTCCGCCTCGACAATATCGGGGCGGGCATTTGAGACGAATTTCTCGTTCTGAAGCTTCCTGGCGGTCTTTTCCATATCGCCGGACACTTTCCCGAGCGCCCTCTTCAAGCGTGCCTTTTCAGCGTCGATATCGATCAGCGTGCCGAGCGGCAGACAATAGGTCGCCTCTCCAACGACAATCTGCGCGCATCCTTTCGGCGGTTCCTGCTCCAGTATGACATCGTCGACCCGGGCCAGACGTTTGATCGCCGGATCGTGACGCAGCAGCCGCGTTGGCGTTTCGCCCCCTGCTCCGACCACGACAAGCGGCGAAACAGCCGATGGCGGAACATTCATTTCAGAGCGGACCGAGCGAAGACCCGAAACCAGATCGACAAGCCAGTTGATTTCGTCGGCGGCTTCCTGGTTGCGATAACCGGCGGACGGCCATTGTTCATGGCAAAGCAGGCCCTTGCGGCCGTGCGTGTGATCCCAGAGTTCTTCGGTCATGAACGGCATGAACGGATGAAGAAGCCTGTAGATCTCGTCCAGAACATAGCCGGCACACGCCTGCGCCTCCTTCTTCTGGTCTTCATTTTCCCCGCTGAAGACCGGCTTGAGCAGTTCCAGATACCAGTCGCAAAACTGGTTCCAGACAAAGCGATAGGCCGCGGCGGACGCTTCGTTAAAGCGGAAACTCTGAATACCCGAAGTGACTTCCTCGATCGTGCGTGAAAGCTCCGTCACTATCCAGCGGTTGATCGTCAGTTCCATATCCGACGGGTCAAAGCCGTCCCGCCGCGCCGCGCCGTTCATCTCGGCGAACCGCGCGGCATTCCAGAGCTTGGTGCCGAAATTGCGATAGCCGGCAACCCTTTGCGGATCCAGCTTCACATCACGTCCCTGAGCCGCCATGATGGCGAGCGTGAAGCGCAGCGCATCCGCACCGTACTCGTCGATCAGCTCCAGCGGATCAATGACATTGCCCTTGGACTTCGACATCTTCGCGCCGTGTTTGTCGCGGACCAGGGCGTGGACGTAGACGGTGTGGAAGGGCTCCAGCGGTGTGCCGTCTTCATCCTTCATGAAATGCAGGCCCATCATCATCATCCGCGCAACCCAGAAGAAGATGATGTCGAATCCGGTTACCAGAACGTCGGTCTGATAGTAGTGCTCGAGCTCCGGTGTCTGCTCGGGCCAGCCGAGCGTCGAAAACGGCCAAAGGGCTGAAGAAAACCACGTATCGAGGACATCCTCGTCGCGGGTCAACTCAACGCTCTTGCCGTAATACTGCTTGGCCTCGGCCACCGCTTCGGCTTCGGTTCGTTCAACGAAGACCGTGCCATCGGGACCGTACCATGCCGGAATCTGATGTCCCCACCACAATTGCCGCGAGATGCACCAGGGCTGGATATTCTCCATCCACTCAAAGTAGGTCTTTTCCCAGGTCTTCGGGACAAAATTGGTGCGTCCTTCACGAACCGACGCAATGGCTGGGGCGGCAAGGACCTGCGCATTCACGTACCACTGGTCGGTGAGATAGGGCTCGATCGGAACACCACCGCGATCGCCATGCGGCACCATGTGGCGGTGCGCGTCGACCTTGTCCAGAAGGCCGAGCTCCTCCATCCGTTGCACGATCTTCTTGCGCACGGCAAACCGCTCGCCGCCGTCATACTCTTCCAGGGTTCGCGTCAGGTCGTCGCTGTCCGGCAGACCTTCCAGAAACGCCTCATTGTCCTTCAGTGTGATGTGTCCGTCGCGCGTCATGATATTCACGGCGCGAAGGCCCGCTCTCTTGCCGACCTCGAAATCGTTGAAATCGTGAGCGGGCGTCATCTTGACAGCGCCGGTTCCGGCCTCCGGATCGGGATATTCATCCGCGACGATCGGCATGCGCCGGCCGACCAGCGGCAGAACGACATGTTTGCCGACAATGGATTTGTACCGCTCGTCATCGGGATGCACAGCGACGCCGGTATCGCCGAGCATGGTCTCCGGCCTCGTTGTGGCGACAACAAGATAGGAGCGTGTCTCCCACGCCGTCGGCTTGCCGTTTTCGTCCAACTCGATCGGATGCTCGTAGGTGACGCCGTCTTCCAGCGGATAACGGAAGTGCCAAAGATGCCCCTTTGTATCCACTTGCTCGACTTCAAGATCCGATATCGCCGTATGCAGCTTCGGATCCCAGTTGACGAGCCTCTTGTCCTTGTAGATCAGACCTTCCTTATAGAGGGTGACGAAGACCTCGAGGACCGCCTTTGAAAGGCCATCGTCCATCGTGAACCGCTCGCGCGACCAGTCGCAGGACGCGCCGAGACGGCGCAACTGGTTGACGATTGCACCACCCGATTCGTCCTTCCATTCCCACACCTTATCGATGAACTTCTCGCGGCCGAGTGTGCGCCGGTGCTGCTGTTTTTCCATCAGTTGCCGCTCGACAACCATCTGAGTGGCGATGCCGGCATGGTCCATTCCCGGCTGCCAAAGCACATCCTTCCCGTTCATCCGCTCGAAGCGGACAAGGATGTCCTGCAGCGTGTTGTTGAGCGCATGCCCCATATGCAACGAACCGGTCACGTTGGGGGGCGGAATCACGATGCAATAGGAATCGGCGTCTTCCTTTGCGCCGGCACCCGCCTTGAAGGCGCCGGCCTCTTCCCACCGTTTGGCTATCTTCGGCTCGCTCTGAGCGGCATTGTAGTTTTTCTCAAGCATCGGATCGGTCATCTGTCTGGGAGTGTCGCAGTGCGGTGTACCCTCCCTCATCGGGCCGTTCAAGCCAAATCGCCGCGCGACTGGAGCGCCGCGCGGTTTTCAGTTGGCGGGTGCGGGATCGGTTGCCTAGTGGCCGCGTGCAACGCGCTCGATTTCTTCTCGAACCAGACGTTCCACAAGGGTGGGCAGATTGTCGTCAAGCCATTGCTGCAGCATCGGCCGAAGCATGTCCTCGGCGATCTCGTCAAAGGAACGGCCGGGCCCGTTGACGACCGCATCGTTGAGACTGTCAAACGATGCCGCCACCTTTGCTCCCGCCTCGGGCGAGATAAGTGCCGGCGCCTTCCCGGGCGCGTCCAGCAGACTGCTTTCCGGCTGGCTCTGTGGTGCCATTTTATCCACCCCCGGAGCAGCGCGAACACCCGGACTTCCCGGATCGTCCAGAACAACCGGCTCCGGCGCCTTTGCCGTCACCGGCTTGTCGGAGTGACCTGTTTGTTCCATGCGGTCGGATGATCCACCGTCGGCCTCGGCTGCCAGTTGCGCCAGGGAAACCGGTTTCGACGGGGGCGGTGGTGCGGCGGCAGGCCTTGTGCGGACCGGGTCGCCCGGAAGGCCGCGCGGCGCGAAGGCGCTGTGCCGGGCACCTTGCAACATGTCTTTTCCAGTCGTCGCGGCTGGTTTCGGCGGGTCGGAAAGGCCGGGCGATGGTGTTGACGGCATCGGCGCGCTCCTGCCGTCTGCCGCCTCCGGATTCCGCCCGGCCGGCCCCTCGTCGGGCCTGGCGACGGCCGCTGCGGACGGTTCCCCGTCCGGCACCGGATCGGTCGCGCTTTCCGCCTCGGGATCGTCGTTGCTTTCGATGATTTTCCGGATGGAAGCAAGAATTTCTTCCATGCTCGGCTCACGTGCCACATTCGCCTGTGCCATACCGTCCCTCGAAAATTGCCACATCAGGACTCAAGCGCCGCAGGGCGGCTGACCCGAATCACAACCCAAGTGTAGGCTATTGAAATGCGAATGAGAATCCCGCGCAGACGATTGACGTCTCCGGTGCACAAGATTAATCGAGAGAAGTGCGTCCCGCGCTCAGCGCCCGTCGACGGTACGCAGGCCGAACCACTTGTCCTTTACGGCTTCATAGTGCCTGGCCGGCTGGTACTTGGCGACCCGCAATCCAAGCCGGGAGACGGTCAGCCGGCCCATGGAACTCAACAGGCTGTAGCTGGCGACGACCGCATCGCGCTGGGACTGAGCCAGGCTTTCCTGCGCGGACAGCACATTGGACTGCGTTTCGAGCACGTCCAGTGTCGTGCTCTGTCCGACCTTTCGCTCCTCAACGACGCCGGCCAGCGCCAGCTTTGCCGCCTGAACCTGCGCCTGATTGGCCGCGATCGAGGCGTTCGAGGCTTCAAGCTGCGCCCAGTCGGTGACGATGTTCTGCTGAACCTCGCGGCGGGCCGAATCGACCAGAATGCGCGCTTGTCCAAGGGTCTCCTTGGCCTGACGGACCGAAGCCGAAGCTGCGCCGCCCTGGTAGATCGGCACACTCAGATTGGCGCCCAACGAGCTGGTGGTCGTACCGCCATCCGCATGAGTGACCGTTCCCTGGAGCGTGACGCTGGGAAGCAGGGTCCCCTCCGCCGCCTTCACCGAGAAAGCAGCCGCATCGACCGTGTACTGCGCACTCAATATGCTGGGATGCTCACGCAGGCCGACCTGAACGGCGGCCGATGACGAGCCTGGAATGGCTTTCCGGTTGGGGCTCGGGCTTTTCAGGTTCTTCGGCGCGATTCCAACAATCTGGACATAGACCGCAACGCTCGATTTGTACTGGGCCTGCGCTGAAAGCAGCGACGCGCGAGCGGACTCAAGCTGTGCCTGCGCAAGCGCGATATCCGTGCGGGTTCCCTCGCCGACGTCAAACCGGGCCTGCGCTGCATTGCGTTGTTCGCGCAGGAATTCCAGGTTCTGCCGGCGCACGTTCACGATCTGTGCATCACGCACCACATTGGCGTAAATCTGAGCCGCCGACAGAAGGATCGACATCTCTGTATTGAGCAGGTCCTGCCGCCCGCCGAAAACACTCGCCTCGGCGGCGCGTACATTGTTCTTTGTCTGGAAGCCGTCAAACAGGGATTGTGTGAACGTCACACCGACGGAGCTGTCGATGGTGTCTCTGGTGATCGGCAGGCCGCCGACATCGGCGCGGTTGGCCGAGACGGCAGCGCTTCCCACAACCTGCGGGCGGTAGCCCGACTTTGCGATGGCAACGCCCTCATCCGTCGCACGCAAGCCGGCACGGGCTGCATTCAGATCAGGATTGTTTTCATAGGCCTTGGCCATGGCCCCGAGTATGGTCTCGGCGGAAACCTGGGCGGACATCAAAACGGATGCGGCGGACAGTGCCACGGACACGAATAATTTCTGACGAAATCTGAACAAGTTTGACATCCCCTCAACAGGCCGCCCGGCGGATTGTGCCACAAAGCCACGTTAAACGATTGTACACGATGGTATTAAGAATTCATCATTGTCCATGAGCTCATTTGTCCTGCGGCTGAGTATCGTTTGCGGTGTTACCCATTAACAACAGTGCCCGACCACATGGGTCAGAAGTGAAACTCCGTTTTTTTCTCAAAGCCCGGCAACGGCTTGACCGACGTATTGAAGCCGCGCCTTGCCGATGTATGACCGGCCTCACGCACATAGAGGTTGGCCTTGGATGCGTTGCCCTGCCCCTCGACGACCACCAGCCGCCCGCCGTCTCGAAGCTGATCGAAAAGCGCATCCGGCAGTTCCTCAACGGCGCCGGCAATGAAGATGACGTCATAAGGCGCCTCGGGCTTATATCCTTCGGGCAGCTCTCCGGTTACGACAGCCACGTTGTCGTAACCGAGTTCAGACAGCGTTTTTACCGCCGTGTCCGCCAATCCCGGATCGGATTCCAATGCAACGACGGAATCTGCCAACAGCGAAAGCAGCGCCGATACGTAACCGGTGCCGCAACCGATTTCCAAAACGACATCGCTTTGCTTCACGTCGGCCAGTTGGATCATTTTGGCGAGAGGAGACGGCTCCATCAGATACCGGCCGGGGGCGCCGTCTTCACCTGACGAAATGCGCACATCGTCATCGATATAGGCAAGCTCGTGCATGCTGCCGGAAACGAATTTCTCGCGGGCGACGGACAGGAATGCGGCCAACACCGCATGAGATGTGACGTCTGTCGTCCGGATCTGGTTGTCCACCATCCTGGTGCGCGCAACGTCAAAATCGATGGTCATGCGGTCTCTCCGGTTTTCCAGCTTCGCTCTTAATCCGAGCCCGACCAGTATTCAAGCGAACAAACGACGCGGACACAAATGCGCGCGACCTCTTTTCCAGACCTTCTCCGCGTTCAATAGACCATCGACCTGATCTCCGATTTGCGAAGCGCCTCAAGGTTGTCCGATCCGGTGCAGAAACAACAAATTCGCAGTTCATCGATGACCGTGGTGAAGTGCTCGACAAGCGAATCGGCGGATGTATTGGCCGCCTGCAGAAGCCCGGCGGCCTGCCCCGCCAGATCCGCCCCAAGTCTTATCGATTTGGCCACATCGATGCCCGATCTGATCCCGCCGGATGCAATGATCGTGGCGTCCGGACAAGCGTCCCGGATATCGGCGACCGCCAATGCCGTGGGGATACCCCAATCGGAAAAGGCGTTGGCAAGCGCAGCCCGTCGCGGGTCCTTCATTCGGGCCGCCTCGACGGCGGCCCAATTGGTTCCGCCTGCACCTGCAACGTCGATAATGTCGATGCCGGCCGCCGCGAAACGCTTGGCAAGCGTTGCCGAAATTCCCGACCCGACCTCCTTGACCGCCACCGGCACCGGCAGTGCATCGGCGAGTGCCGCGATCTTGTCGAAGAGACCGGACCAGTCCCGATCACCCTCAGGCTGCACCGCTTCCTGCAGCGGGTTGAGATGGATATACATCGCATCCGCGTCGATCATTTCGACTGCTTTGCGCGCTTCATCAAGTCCAAAACCCAGATTAAGCTGGGCGGCACCGAAATTTCCCAGAATGGGAACAGATGGCGCCAGCGCTCTCAGGCTGCGGCCAAGACCGCCGTCTTCGCCTTCCTCGATTGCGACCCTCTGCGAACCGACCGCAAACGGCAGACTGAGTTCCTCGCAGGCACGGGCCAAATTCTCGTTGATCGCGGCAGCCCGCTTCGGGCCGCCCGTCATGGAACTGACAAGCAAGGGGGCACTGATCCGTTTGCCCAAAAACGTCGTAGTAATATCGACGTTTTCCAACTTTATCTCCGGAAGGGCGCAGTGAATGAAATCGAAGGCTTCGAATCCGGTGGTTTTGCCGGATTTCCTGTATCTTTGCCCGAGAACGACCGAAAGGTGTTCATCTTTTCGGCTTGTCAGCATGTCGACAGCGGACCCTTGGCGGCAATCATGAAGCCCCCTTTTTCTCGCCGCGGCAAAACGAGCGCTGCAGGCGGCACTTTGTGGCCACATAGTAGGTGGA
The DNA here is from genome assembly GCF_984452065.1 of Hoeflea sp. NCBI lineage: Bacteria > Pseudomonadati > Pseudomonadota > Alphaproteobacteria > Hyphomicrobiales > Rhizobiaceae > Hoeflea > Hoeflea sp. The sequence continues at coordinate 15,009 of NZ_CFHWAF010000068.1, forward strand.
AAAAATTGTTTATCGGTCAAGAGGAATTTTCGGCTTGCCGGACAGCCGGTTGATCGTCCAACCTGTACAAAAGTGAGAAAACGGCACAGGCCGTTCGCCGCTATCGGAGGGGAATAAACATCAGTACATTCGCGCAAACGCTGAACAGGGCGACCACCTCACCGCAAGCGGGCCGCCACATCGCCGAGCTTCGGGACGAGATCAATGAGCGCCTGGACCAGCTTCTTCCGCCGGCTGACGCACATCCGGCCAATCTTCATGAGGCCATGCGGTTTGCCGTATTCGGATCCGGAAAGCGGATCAGGCCGGTCCTGAGCCTTCTTATAAGCGAAGCGGTTGGAGGAAACGGGCGGTCATTCGCGTTGGATGCGGGTTGCGCGGTCGAATGCGTTCACACGGCATCTCTGGTGCTCGACGATCTTCCGTGCATGGACGATGCGCATATGCGGCGCGGGCGATCGGCAACCCACAGGAAGTTTGGTGAGGCAACGGCGATTCTCGCGGCCATCGGGCTCATGAACCGCGCCTTCGGCATCATAGCCGAGAACACGGATGCAACCGAGAACGGCAAAAATGCGGCACTTCAGGTCTTGAGCGAGGCCATCGGCTCAGGCGGGATGATCGCCGGACAGGAAATCGATCTTCACCAGCGCAACGAATTCCGGCTCGCCCCACCCATTGAAGACCTCAACTGGCTGAAAACCGGCGTTCTCTTCGTCGCCGCCGCCCATATCGGCGCCATCGCAGCCGGGCTGGACGGCTCCGGGGTTAAAGCACTGAAGGACTTTGCAAAATCGGTGGGCATGGCTTTCCAGACCGCTGATGACCTGATCGATCAGTCCGGAGATCCTGACAAAATCGGCAAGGATGTCGGCCAGGATAGCGGTCTGCCGACGCTGGTCTCGCTGTCCGGACCCGATGCGGCGCGGCAATCCTGCGAAGAACATCTTGCGGATGCGGAAAACGCCCTTGCGCGAGCCGGTCTCGACCGAATAGGTTTGTCAGGGCTGGTGGACAGCATCTTCGGTTCCAAAATATAAGCTGCAGTCGATATGACTCTGACCGACTCGGCGCGTGCCCGTGCGACACGATCAGCCTCGGCTGACCTGCCTGCTCTCCAGGTTGAAGGCCTTTCCGTACGATACGGTCAGGCCCGTGTGCTCAATGGTCTCGATCTGACAATAAAGCCGGGTGAGATCTATGGGCTGCTTGGACCGAACGGAGCCGGGAAGACGACACTCGTTCGCACCATATGCGGCCGCATCGGACCGTCCGCCGGACATATACGCGTCGCGGGTCAAACGAACGGCAAGCGCCAAGCACTTCGCCGCATCGGCCTGGTTCCACAGGAAATCGCCCTTTATCCGCACCTGACCGCCCGGGAGAACCTCATCGCATTCGGGCAATTGTCCGGACTGTCCCGCAGAGACTGTATAGATGCACTTCGTTTCGCGATGCGCGCCACGCATCTGGAGGAGCGCGCTGACAGTTTCATCCACACATTGTCCGGAGGGTGGAAGAGGCGCGCCAATATCGCCGCCGCACTGCTTCACCGCCCTTCCCTGCTGATCCTGGACGAGCCTACCGTCGGCGTC